>DZCK01000004.1:14669-24289 GCA_022730245.1 Halothiobacillus neapolitanus | reverse complement strand
AGCCCAAGTTGATAGCCCAAGATGACAGCCAGAGAAAGCCAAAAGCGAGCAGTCCGTTTAAAATGATTCCCTACACAAAAACGAGCAAGCCAAAACTCAAGGTAACCATTTGAAAAATAATGCCTTAATCGCTACGCGCCAATCCAGCGTATCGGTGCTCATCGTGACCGGACAATCCGGCTCGGGCAAGTCCGTGGCGCTGGCAGCACTCGAAGACGCCGGGTTTTATTGCATCGATAACCTACCGCCAGAACTGTTAGGCAACCTGCTCGAAATTTTTGAGCAGGGTCATATTAAAGCCCCCTCCCTTGCCATTGGTATTGATGCGCGCTCATCCGGGGTCGCTTTGGCGGACTTACCCCAACGCATTACCGAGCTTAAGCGGCTCTATCCCGAACTTAAAATTCAAAGTCTGTATCTAGAAGCCAGCATCCCGCGCATCGTAGCGCGTTTTAGCGAGACACGGCGGCGGCACCCCCTGTCCAATCGCCATGAAAATTTACTGCAAGCCATTGAGCAAGAAGCCGAAATGCTCACCGCGATGCGTCAGCAAGCCGATTTACTGATCGATACCAGTAACACCACCGTGCACCAAATTCGGGAAGATTTACACCAACGGCTGTTAGGGCCAGGCTCAACGGGCCCTGTGATTTTATTGCAATCATTTGGCTTTAAAAATGGCATTCCACTCGATAGCGATTTTGTGTTTGATATACGCCACTTACCCAATCCGCACTGGCTTCCCGATTTGCGGGGGTTTAATGGCCAATCCGAGGTGATCGGCCATTATCTTGAACAGCACCCTATCACCCTTAGAACCCGCAGCAATTTGCGCAACTTTATTCAAAACACCCTAACCGAACTCATCACAACCGATCGCAGTTATGTCACCTGCTCAATTGGCTGCACAGGGGGCAAACACCGCTCGGTTTATCTAGTCGAGCAGCTTTTTTTAGATTTAAAACCGATATTCCCGCAACTGCTCATCCGGCATCGTGATCTCGATCCGGCAGCATGACTCACACAGGATCGTACAATGACCGTTGGTATTTTATTGATTTGTCACAACCATATTGGCGAGCAATTACTTGAAACCGCGACCGACATGCTCGAAAAAGTGCCCATGCCCGCCGCCGAGCTGCCGGTCCACCAAGATGATGATCCCATCGATTTGCTGAATCGGGCGCGCCGACGCATCAGTGAGCTTGATCAAGGAGACGGCGTCTTGGTGCTCACCGATATGTATGGCTCAACGCCGTCCAACATTGCGCACAGGCTGAAAGATCAAGATCGGCGCGTGCGGGTTATTTCTGGGGTCAATTTACCGATGGTGGTTCGTGCCATGAATTATCCAAAGCTCAATTTAGCGCAAATGGCAGAGCGCGTCGCCACCGGCGGCCGCGAGGGTATTATTGAAGGAAACGATATTTAATCATGAAAGAACAACAGCTTGAAATCATCAATCGGCTGGGCTTGCATGCCCGCGCGGCGGCAAAATTTTCCACCACCGCCTCGCAATATCACTGCCAAATAAAAGTGCAGTGCCAAGGCAAAACCGTGAATGGCAAATCCATTATGGGATTGATGATGTTAGCTGCCGCGCGAGGCACCTTTATTCAAATCACCCTCGATGGCTCAGACGAAAACGACGCACTCGATGCTTTAACGCGCTTAATTGGCAATCGTTTTGGCGAGGCAGAATAAAGCCTGCCCTATTGCTCCGCGCATGAGGCCAAAACTTGCGCGGTAAAACGATTCGGACTCAGTGCTTTTTCTAAAGCCCGAGGCAATACATTCGGCTCACCACACAGCTGCGCGGCCAATACCTCCCCCAGCAACGCGCCCCACGTTAACCCTCGGGCGCCATGCCCCACATTCAACCATAAGCCCGGCGCTAACGACCCGCCCTGCAAGGCACCCACCAAGGGGAGGCGATCACGGCTTGCCACCCGCAACGCCACCCGCGCCGATGCCGCACTCATCGCTTGCGCACTGGGTGCCAACGCAGCGCAAATGGCACGCAGGCGCTCGGCATTTTCTTGTTGCTCGGCTGTTCGAATCGCTAAATCGACATCCCCAGGTTTAAAGCTGGCGCCAAACACACGCCTCCCTGAATGCCCACCGGCCAACCGCGCGGGGAAATCCAACGCATACCCCTCGCGCATGACCGGTACCCGCAAACTTTGCCGCGCCAAGCGCGAAGGCGCGCACTCAAGCCAACTCACTTGCCCACGACAAACGGTTAAACTCTGCGCAATCTCTGGCACCAAGCGAGCGGCCTGCTCTGCATTGGCTAACACCACCTGCGCCGATTTAAATAGCTGCGCGCCACACGCCCGCGCGCCCACCCAAAACCCATCAACCCAAGATAATCGCGCGACCTCGGCTGTGTGGTGAACCTTAATAGATGCGGCGCTTTGCATAGCCGATAACCAATCAACCGGCGAAAGCCAGCCTGCCTTCGGATACCACCACCCAGGCAAAGCCAACGGCACACCCGCCAGCGCGCTGAGCTCTTCAGGCGTGCACCAGCGTGCGGCCTCACGCGAGAGCCCCAGTTCATCGGCAATTAGCGCCTGACGCACGGCATGAACCGCATCGCGCGCTAAAGCAATAACGCCCGAAAAATCAGCCGCCATCTCAAAGCCGGCCTGCTGTAGCTGCAAAATATGAGCCCGCATAAACCCCAAACCCAGAAGCGTTAGGCGGGTGGTGGCATTGCAATCAAGGCTTAAAAGCGGGCTCATGATGCCGGCCGGATTCCCCGAGGCTCCGGCACCCAGCACGGGGGCTTGATCGAACACCTCAACCGGAATATGCCGACGGTGCAGTGCATACGCCGTGGTTAGGCCCGCAACGCCTGCACCAATGACCACGACCGCCTGAGGCCGAAGGTGCGTAGGTGGCCTGCGGCTGCGCGGCAAAACCCGTAATTGCGCCACTAATTGATGTTTTTTAAGCCCCGTGCCCGGTACTTTTTCAACTAAAAAACCTGCCGCCATTAACCCGTTGGCCACTGCGCGGGCCGATGAATAAGTGGCAAGCCGCGCGTCCGGGGCACCCAAGCGCGCCAAGGCCCGAAATACCCCATCCGACCACATCGCCGCATTTTTACTTGGGCTAAAGCCATCCAAATAAAAGGCATCGAACGGCCCGTGCAACTGCGTTAACGCCGCGTCAACATCGCCATAAATTAGAGTGAGTACAATCCGCCCCCCCGCTAAATACCGACGATGAAAACCCGGAATCGCTTGCGGCCACTGCGTTGCCAATTCTTGCGCCAAGGGAAAAAGCATCGGCCATGCGGCGGCCATGCGCAAAAAATCGGCGCAATGCCAAGGATGTTTTTCGATTGAATAAAAATTAAGCATGGGCCTAAATTCAGACCCATCGGTGGCTTGCTGCACGGGTTGCGCATTAAGCATTGCCCAGGCCGTGCAAAGAAAACTCAAGCCCGTTCCAAAACCCAACTCCAACACCGCAGTGGATAATCCTGCTGAAAATCGGGCAGGCAGCTGGGTGCCCTCGATGAACACCGCCTGCTTTTCAGCGAATGCCCCCAAGGTGCCTGCGGTGTGAGAGAAATAAATATCGCCATAGCGCACGCTGCGCGGCAATCCCTCATCCGACCAAGCAATATCAGCCAACTCAAGCTGGCAATCATTTTGCCGTGGTTTTAATTCATTAATAATCAAAGTGATAAGCCATTTAAAATGATACCCATGCCAGCGAATTGCCAACCACACAATCAAGGCCGCCCCATGTCAATTGACAACCCGATTAAAACCCGTCACATTCTTTTAAACAACGGGTTAGATCAAAGGATGGTACAGCTCATGAGCCAGAAAAATTACGAATTAAAAGAACAGCGTCACCACGCGCGCACCGCCTTAGGCTTGCCCGCTGAATTAACCCTTAATGCCAAAACGCACGCCGTATGGGTGCAAGATATTTCACTCAAAGGCGTGCTCATCACCGGCTCCGCCCCAACCCTTGTACGCATTGAACCACAAAGTACGGGGCACTTAGTGATCCGATCCGATCCAGAACAAATAACCGTGCTTGAATTGGATATTCGTATTGTCCGCATCAACGCAGGATTAATTGGTGCGACTTGGGGTACTATTGATTTAGAAAATTTAACGTCTCTGCGTGAATTACTCAACGCCAACTTTGCCGATAGTGCTTTGCTGGAACGCGAATTATTTGAGTTAGTTCATTAAAACTATTCATCCAAACCCCAAGAATTCGTTACAAGGATGTTTCCCGCATGTTTGATTACACACATGACCACGCGCAATCCCATGAGATGCTCCGATTGGTTTTAGTTGAGCTGTCTGCCTTAAATTTACCGCCCAATCCGATCTATTTCACCTTGTTTTATGAGCGCGCACTCAAGCGAGATGCGAGTTTAAATAAAGATATTGACGATGCCATCAACAGCGAAGGCGGCTTAACGGTGGATCGGGCACAAGAGGTATTTGATACCCACTTGCTCAATGGCTCAATCAAAGAAATGACCAACGCGCAATCAACGCTATTGCGCTTAATTCGCAATGTCATGATGCAAATGCTCAACACAGGTAACGAGTTTTCAAATTACGCATCAACCTTAGGCGATTTTATCCTCAAAGTGGATCGCAGCGAATCGGTTGAAGATATTCGTGCGCTCACGGCTGAGGTAATTGACGACTCTCGCCTAATAGAGCGCACATCTTTGGAAGCCTCCGATCGCCTCACGAATGCCGGTGAGCAAATCACCAAACTCAAAGAAGAGCTAGAAGCCGCACGGCGCGATGCGCGCACCGACCCACTCACTGGCCTAGCCAATCGGCGCGGTTTAAATGAACTTCTGCAACAACGTATTAACGCGTACATTCAAGATAAAACCTCGTTTTGCATCATCTTGGCCGATATAGACCACTTCAAGCGCATCAATGACAGTTACGGCCATTTGGTGGGGGATAAAATTTTGCGGTTTGTGGCGCGCACCTTGATGGCCAATATTAAAGGCCAAGATAGCGTGATTCGATTTGGTGGTGAAGAGTTTGCCATTATTCTGCCCTACACCCATTTTGAAGGCGCCATTACCGTGGCACAACAATTACGCCAAAAAATTGCCACCTCACGTTTGCGGTTAGCAGAAAGTGGCCGCGATTTAGGCGGGCTTACCATCTCACTCGGCGTGGCCTGTGTGGATAAATGCGATTCCCCCGAAACGCTGCTACGCCGAGCTGATGATGGCTTATTGAAAGCCAAGGCCGAAGGCCGCGATCGGGTAGTGGGTATAGCGCAGCCCACTGTCGAGCGCGATGACTCATCATTAATTTAGTGAAGCTCATCTTGCCAAACTGAACACCCCTCGCATTAAACCTCATTAAAACCCTCAGTTGAATGCCTTCGCCTTCCCTATCAAAATACTTGGTTCATCAATTAACTCATTTAATTAACCAGGCTTTGAAATAGAACACACTCACCCCAAGTGTTGCTCGCATGGGGTGAGTGTGTTCTCAGAGGATCAAAAATCATGCTCACCGCCGGCTATACCCCGCCTATTAACATCCGCCAAGTTAGCCAAAAAGCGACGGCTTTAGGCGCACACCGCGCGCTGCAATCCAAAACAGACCCCAATGGCATCATTACCCATGCCAGTCGGTCTTTAGCGGAAATTTCCGGATTTTCGGTCGATGAACTTATCGGTCAACCACATAATATTTTGCGCCACCCCGATATGCCCGATTCCGTGTATTACCTTATGTGGCAAAACATTAAGGCCGGTGAAGAGTTTTTCGGCATGGTCAAAAATCGCTGTAAAAATGGCGATCATTATTGGGTGATGACCCGCGTGGCCGCTATATTAGACAACGGCACGACCATCGGTTACAGCTCGGCTCGCTTTACCCCGAATGCTGATCTGATCCCCGCTTGGGAAGAATTATTCACCCGCATGCGCGATGCAGAACAATCGAGTGGTTTTAGTGATGATCGTCGATTCAAACCCGCCAGCGATGTGTTGTGTAAATTTGTGCAGCGCAAAGGCTTTAATAATCTAACGCAACTGGTGTTATCGCAGCGCTCATAAGCGCATTTGAACAGAGGCTCCCCAAGTTAAACGATGATTAAAAAAAGTTTAAGCCCCCAACAATCGTCAATTTATAGTGCATACTCTGGCTAATTAATTAAATTTGCGTCGGATGCAAGCACGCTTATGGCTAACGCCCCTACCCCCCAAGATAAAGCCCATACCCGCCGCCTCGATTTATGGTTGCGCCTGCAAGCCAAATCGGTGCGCCAGCCGCTCAATACCGCGATTATTTTGGGCAGTTTTAATGGGTTTTTCCTCATTGCCCAGTGTTGGTTATTAGCCAATGTGCTGAACGACACCGCCATTAATCATCAGCCGCTCGCCAGCGTTTGGGGTTATATCGCAGGCATTGTGGGCTTATTTGTTGTACGGGCAGGGCTTAATTATGGCCACCTGCGCTTTGCTTTTGAGGCTGGCGCTCGGCTGCGATCAGAGTTACGCGCTCGGCTTTTTGCCCATATTCATGCCCTTGGCCCGGTTTGGAGCCGCGAGCAACGCTCGGGCGCTATCGCCACGGAAGTCGTGGATGGGGTTGAAGCCCTTGAAAAATATTACAGCCTGTATTTACCGCAAATGCAGCTTGCGGTCATCGTTCCTGCGGCTATTTTGGTATTTGTGTTCCCGTTTGATTGGGTTTCGGGGCTTATTTTGGCCATTACCGCGCCCCTGCTGCCGATCTTTATGATGATCATCGGCAAACAAACCGAAAAATTGAATCAAGACCAGTGGCAAAGTTTGGCGCGCATGGGCGCGCATTTTTTTGACATGATCGAAGGCCTAACCACGCTTAAGCTCTTTGGTGCTGCGCGCCGCGAAGCGCAATTTATCGGCCGCATTGCCGATGATTATCGCCTGCAAACCATGAAGGTGTTGCGGGTGGCATTTCTCTCCTCGATGGTGCTGGAGTTTCTCGCCGCGCTGAGTATCGCCATGGTGGCCGTTTATGTGGGTTTTCGGCTGATGTATGGCGATATTCATTATCTCAATGGGATTTTTGTGCTGTTGCTCGCGCCCGAGTTTTATTTGCCGCTGCGCAGTATGGGCACCCAATTTCATGCCCGCATGGATGCCTTGGGCGCGGTTGAACCTATTATCACGCTATTAGATACCCCGCTTCCGCCCCGCCGAAACGGTGAGCAAGCGCTTACCCTCGGTACGGCACCCACGATTCGGTTCGAGGGTATTCATTTTGCTTATCCCGCCCCGCCCGATAGCGCATCGAAGCCCGCGCCCGTGCTGCAAGAGCTGAATTTATCGCTGGCCGCGCAATCGCAAACCGCCCTCGTGGGTGCCAGTGGCACGGGCAAAACCACCTTAAGCCAAATTTTAATGGGCTTTTTGCCCATTCAAAGGGGCGAAATTTGGATTAACGACACCGCGCTAAGCACGCTTGACCCCGCCGCCTGGCAAACCCATGTGGCTTGGCTGCCTCAAAACCCCACCCTATTGCATGGTACGCTGGCTGAAAATATCGCCATGAACTCCAATAATATCAACAACCAAGCCCTGCGCGAGGCCGCCGCCCAAGCACATGCCTTAGACTTTATCGAACGCCTGCCACAGAGTTTTAACACCCGCGTGGGTGATCGTGGGCAAGGGTTATCGGGTGGAGAAATTCAGCGCATAGCCTTAGCGCGGGCGTTTTATAAAAATGCCCCTGTCCTCATTCTCGATGAGCCTTCCGCCAGTTTGGATTTAGAAAGTGAGCGCCTGATTACCGATGCGGTGGCACGGCTATCCGCCGGTCGAACCGTTTTAGTGATTGCCCATCGTCTCGCCACCATCGAGCACAGCCCACACATTGCCGTTTTAGCCGGTGGGCACATCACAGAGCAAGGGCGGCATGAAGCACTTATTGCCAGCGATGGCGCTTATGCTCAACTTTATAGCGACTACCGGAGTGCCGGATTATGAGCAGTACACAGCGCCCCGCCAAGCACCATGAACTGCGCTGGCTGCTCACACTCACCCGCCCCTATCTCGGCTGGATGCTGGCAGGGGTGGGTTTGGCCACGCTGGTTATCATTTCGAATGTGGCTCTATTGGCCGTGTCGGGCTGGTTTATTACCGCCATGGCCATAAGCGGCTTAACGGGCGCGATCATTAATTATTTCACCCCAGCGGCGGCGATACGGGGCTTGGCCATTAGCCGAACACTGGGGCGTTATCTTGAGCGCTTGGTCACCCACGAGGCCACTTTCAAGATTTTGGCCGGTTTACGCCAATGGTTTTTTGAGCATTTAGAACCGCTCGCACCCGCCCGCCTGCAATATCTCCAAGGCGGCGATTTACTCAGCCGCATTCGTGCCGATATCGACAGCTTAGAAAATGCCTACCTGCGCATTTTTTCACCCACCTTAGCCGCCATCTTTGCCAGCGTACTGATGGTCGTGTTCTTATTATTTTGGAGCCCCGCCATCGCGCTCGCTAACCTAGCAGGTTTGCTCATAGCCGGTGTGGCACTACCCCTAATCGCACTGAAGCTGGGTTTGCATTCTGGCAAAACCATCGTCGAAGCGCGTGCCAATTTACGCCAAAGCACCAGTGAAACCGTGCGCGGTTTGGCAGAGATCACCTTGTATGGCAACCCAAACCAGCATATTCAAGCCATTCAAGCTGAAAACACCGCGCTCATTAACCCGCAGCGCCAGCAAAACCGGATTGATGCCGCCAGCGGTGCCGCCAGTGCGCTGATAAGCCAGCTCACCTGGCTTGTCGTGATTGTCTTAGCCATTGGTTTGGTGCAAAGCGGCGCATTAAATGGGCCTGAGCTGGTTATGCTCGCCTTTTTTGCGATGGCAAGTTTTGAGGCAGTAGCGGCTCTCCCAGTGGCATTTCGTGCGTATGGCGAAACAATGAGCGCCGCAAGAAGGATTTTAGATTTAGTGGATGCCAAACCCGCCGTCGCGGAACCTAACCACCCCTTGCCGCCGCCATCAAATGTTGAGATTCAATTCAATCACGTTAGCCTGCGGTATCCCGGCGCGACTCAAAACGCCCTGAACGACTTAAGTTTCACCCTCCCCCAAGGACAAAAGCTCGCGATACGCGGTGCGAGCGGTTCCGGAAAAACCAGCATTACCCAAATTTTGCTTAAATTTTGGGATTTTGAAGCCGGTACCATCTCATTAGGCGGGCAAAATTTGCGTGATTTAAGCGGAGATACCGTGCGCAGCCTTTGCGGGGTCGTAAGTCAGCAAGTGCACTTATTTAACACCAGCATCGCCGCCAATTTGTATTTAGCCAAACCCGATGCCACGAAAGATGAACTCTTTGATGCCTGCCGAGCGGCGGTTATTTTAGATGAAATTATCGCCCTGCCCGACGGGTTTGATACCTTAGTCGGCGAAGCGGCTACCCATTTATCCGGCGGGCAAATTCGCCGAATCGCCATCGCCCGCGCCCTGCTGAAAAATGCACCGATTCTGATTTTAGATGAACCCACCGAAGGGCTGGATGCCACCACAGAACACGCGGTTACCGCTGCGCTAGAACGCCTGCTCATTGGTCGCACCGCCATCATCATCACGCACCG
>DZCK01000004.1:5851-14569 GCA_022730245.1 Halothiobacillus neapolitanus | reverse complement strand
AGCACCACCGCCAGCGTAACCGGGGCTGTGGTATCCACCGCAGTGGGGGTTACCACCACCGCAGTGGGCATGGGGGTGGATGCCGCCAAAGGCGCGGTAGATTTGGCCACCCCCAATTAGAACCGCGTAAAAAACGCGGCCAAAACTAAATTTTGGCCGCGTTTTATCAAAGCGCACTAAGGGGGCAAATTAGGAAGGCAGATGATGCTCCACCGCCATTTCAGCCAAATTTAAACCCCAGCCCGGCACTTTGCCTTTTAACTGCATAAACAGCGTGCGATATTGCATTTTGAGCATATAAGGCACATGCCCCATTTTAAGCACCGCCGTATCGCCACCAAACCATGTGTTTGAGCGGATATAAAACGCCTTACCGCCGCCCATATCACCCAAGCAATACACAATAGGCTGCAAGGGTTGATCGGCGTGTTCTGCGCTCATCATGCCGACATCTTTGGCAATCTGCCGACCCACAATCTCGCACTCTTGATGGCCAATGGCGCCAAGTTTGGGCATCGTCACCGCTGCGGCATCGCCCGCCGCAAACACGGTGGGGTATTTGGGGTTGCGCATCAGCAAATCAGTAATTACAAAGCCTTCACTATCCGAAATGGGCAAACCGCGCATAAACGGGTGCGCCTTCCAGTTCGGAAACACGATTTTTAATTCAGCAGCCACCGAGCGGCCATCGGTAAACTCAATGCCATCCGCCGTTAAGCGCTTAATATTTTGCGTGTTATTGAGATAATTAAAGCCCATTTTCGTGGCCAAACCGAGCAACTGATTCACTACCGTGACCCCCGCATCTTCGGCAATTAACTCAGCGGGCGTAAACACCGTAATTTTACTCGGGTCACCTTGCTGGGTTTCTTTCAAATACGTGGCCGCCGCCATCATGAGCTCCACCGGTGGGCCTTCACACGCCGCCAGCGCCATGGGGATGCTGCCCCCCGGATAAGGCGCCAAACCCACCGCACCATCGCCTTGGCTAAACCGAGCGGAACCAATCGCAATCGGCCCGCCTTTGTAACCGCCAAAATGTAATTTTTGGCGTAATTTCTCACCCAAATACAAATCTGTCACGCTATCGCCAAATTCGGCAAAGCCTTCAATTTCATCAAAAGCCAAGCGATTACCCAGTGCCACCACCAAATAGTCGTACCGCAGCGTTTGCTTGGCTGCACCCGGGCGCTCAGTGGGCAAAATATCAATAGATTTAGCTTCAACATCAATGCCTTGCACGTCAGCTTGAATGAACTTTATGTCATCATCGGCCAATACTGCGCGTAACTCCATCCGCTGGTGCAAGGCGGGATCTCGATTTTCAAACACATCAGCGGGGATATTCGGCACAAACAATAAAAAATCTTTGCGATCGACAACCGTAATATCCACGGCCTCTTTGGCATATTGTCGAATTTTTTGCGCGCTGCCGAGGCCGGCAAAATTACCACCCAAAACAACAACATGGGGTTTATTCTTCAGCGATTCCATCTAAAGCTCCTTGTGCGCGATTCGCGCAAAAATAGGAAATTCATCTATTAAGTAGCGTTACTGATTTCATGTGAACTTGACCGAACATCTCATGCAATGCATTGCTATCTTAAGGCAAATAAATTTCATTTAAGTTTCAATGCCAATCGAGTTTGAGCCATCAAAAAAACAATAAGTTGGCTTTAAAGCATGTAAAACAGAACGTTAAAACATTAACTAACCATGCTAATAAATTTTGCAAATAGGGACAAAGTAACCTAACATTTACACCATGATTTCAACCTTCATGAACTCTTCATGGGTTCACACTAATCTGGTTTTTATCTGACGGCCTAGTCGCAGTACACGGCCATTGATATGGAAATTGACTACCCGGTTTAACGGAAATTCTTAAAAATCCCCTACAAAAATATTGAGAGAAGACAAATGACAGACCCTACCTTAATGGTTGATTTAGCAAGACTCGATTTTGCCTGGATCACCACCATGCACATTATTTATCCGCCGCTAACCATTGGTTTGGCGGCGTTTTTGTTTTACAGCGAGGTGAAATGGCTGCGCACCAATAACGATGAGTGGTATCGCTTAACCCGTTTTTTTGAAAAGTTGTTCATCATTAATTTTGGTGCGGGTGTGGCTACCGGCATCACCATGGAAATGTCGTTCGGCATTTTGTTTGGCCCTTTCTCGCAGGCAGCCGGACCGTTTTTCGGCAATATCTTGGGCTATGAAACCATTACCGCATTTATGTATGAGGCGGGGTTTATTGGTTTAATGGTGTTTGGCTGGGGAAAAATCAGTAAAAAAATGCACTTATTTGCCACGTTTAATGTGGCGTTTTCCTCCATGCTATCGGCCATGTGGATTTTGGTTGCAAACTCATGGATGCAAAGCCCCACCGGCGTACACCTAGAAAACGGCTTGTTTTTGGTAGATAGCTGGAAAGATGCGATCTTGAACCCAAATTTTTTAACCGGCTTTCCGCACATGGCGATTGCCTCGTTTGAAATTGGTCTGTTCTTTGTTGCCGGCATTTCTGCATGGATGATTTATAAAAAACGCCCCCATGCCGCCATGTTTATGAAAACCTTAACCGCTTCGCTCATGGCACTGGTGGTTATCGCACCGTTACAAATTTACATCGGGGATGATCTTGGCCGTACCGTTGCCGAGCATGATCCGGCGGCTTTAGCGGCGATGGAAGGCCATTGGCACACCTATAACGCCGATGGCACGCCCAACACCAGCTGGAATGTGATTGCTTGGCCCGATGAAGTCAAAGGCACTAATACCTTTCAAATCGGTATTCCGCATATGCTAAGCCTGCTTGAAGATCACAAATGGGTCAGCACGGTGAAAGGCTTAGAAGAGTTCAAACCCGAAGATCGCCCACCCGTTTTGCTGCCATTTTATGCGTTCCGCATTATGGTGGCCGCCGGTGGCTTGCTGATGATTATCGCCTTCTGGGCTTTGTATCTTAAATATCGCGGCCAGTTCACGATGGAAGGTTTGCAGCGGCGCCCTTGGTTTTTACGCTTAGTGGTATTCAGTGCCATTTTGCCTTATATCGCCATTTGGACCGGCTGGTGGACGCGTGAAGTGGCCCGCCAACCTTGGATTGTGCACGGCTTAATGCGCACCTCTGAAGGTGTCAGCCAAATGAGCATCGCGGCTGAAATTGTGTGGTTTGTGGGCTTTGTGGTGTTTGATCTGCTGGTTTGGATTGGTGCATGGTACTTTTTTGCGAAAGTGGTGCGCAATGGGCCGGATATGCAGGCCGAGGTGATCCATCAATCTGAAAATATCCCCGTGGGCTCACTGATGACCGACAAAATTAAACATCAAGAATCCATTTTGATTCGCCCAACTGCATAACAAGGACAAGCCATGGAACACATAATGACAATTACCCATCCCTACCAATGGCTTACCGTGGTTTGGTGGTTACTTATTGGTTTTTTTCTGATGCTATACATCATCTTAGATGGCTCGGATTTAGGCGCGGGGATTTTCTCGCTCTTTGATTCCAACTCCAAGGAACGCGGCGCCATTATGGCCTCAATGGCCGGCACTTGGGATGCGAACGAGACTTGGCTCGTGGTCGCAGGTGGTGCCATTTTCGGCACTTTCCCCTTGGCTTATGGCTCGCTGTTTCATTACTTAATGATTCCACTCATGGTGACGCTATGGGGCATTATCATCCGTGCAGTGTCTCTAGAGTTTCATCATCACTCTAAACGCAGCACCGTGCTTTGGGATTGGGGCTTTGGAATTGGTAGCGTCATAACCGCTTTTTCTGCCGGTGTAAGCCTAGGCGCCACCATGCAGGGGTTTAGCTTATCCAGCGGGCCTGTGCCCTCGTTCAATGGTGGGGCGATGGATTTTTTAACTCCCTTTAGTTTTTGGACCGGCATTACGGCTGTCATCGCCGCCGCTTTGGCAGGGGGCGTGTATTTACGCGCTCGGTTTGATCGCGATACGGCTATTTACCGCAAAGCGATGGTCTGGACGGATCGCATGTTCTATTTGGCACTGATTGCCATTATGGGCACCGTGGTTTGGACCTTCTTTAAATTCCCGTGGGCGATGAGCAAATGGATCGGCCCTTATTGGTGGGCGTTTATTTTAACCGGCGCCGTGGTGGTTTTTGCCGCCTGGGAAATGCGCCGCGCCTCGCGCCAACAACGCGATATGGCAGCAATGATGTGGCTAGGCGTTATCGTGGTGCTTAATTTTGGCGCCATGATGGCAACCCTGTACCCTTGGTTTGTACCCGGCACCATGACCATTTATGATGCGGCCAATCCATCGAACTCATTGACTGCCTTTGCTCTGGCCATGACAGGCTTTGTGCCGGTGATGCTGGCTTATAACTTCTACCAAGCGTGGGTGTTCCGCGCACGGATTCAGGAGTTTTCGTCTTACGGGCATTAAGCTTAGGAGCCTCTGAACCCTTTAGCGCATAACAAGCCGAGTTCATCTCGGCTTTTTTACGCGAATCAAAAACAAATTATTTAATTAAATTATGAGCAAAACCATGCAAAATAGCCCGCTACTTCAAGCCTTTTGGAACCTGCGCTGGATGAGTTTATTTATGGTGGGCCCAGCGTTTGGTATTGTGCTGGTCGATTTGATTTTTGGTTTACCCCTTATATTGTGGTGGTCTGCCGGCGGAATGAGTGCGCTGATGCTCAGTATTTACATGAGCTTAGTGCTTAAAGAGCGGCGCTTAATTATTCAAAATGCCACCACCAAGCCGCGCTGAACAGCCCTTTTAAACCACCCTTACCCAGCATAACGAGCCCTTATGAAACGCACTGCTGTAAAAATACCTGACCTATCGGCCCGCGCCATGGCGAGAACCTTAATGCATCTTTTGCTGTTGTGGCCTGCTGCGCTCATGCTGGCTTGGCTTGCACTCTCACAGGCGAACTTTTTTTATCCGCAAGATTATCGCTGGCTAAATATTCCGGCCACCATCGCGCAATATGCGCCGCAAAACCGGCATGGCAAACAAAATTTCGTGCAAACCGATGCCGCCGAACATGCCCGCTTATTTGCCGAAATTACCCGAGCCATTAATCACAATGGGGCAGGCTTAAGCGCATTGCATTACACCAACCCACAAGGTGTTGATTTAGGTGTGTTTTTAACGCCCGATGAAGTCACCCATTTAACCGATGTATCCAAAGTCGTCGATGTGGGCATCGACGTGGGTTTAGCGGCACTCATCGCGTGGTTAAGCTTGGCGGCTTTGAGTATTTGGCGGCGCATTCCACTGCCCAATGTCAAAGCGTTGAGCCTCGGCACGGCGATTACCCTTGGGGTGGCGGGCATTATCGTAGCGATCATAGGCCCCATGCAGGTATTTGATGCGTTTCATCGCACCGTGTTTCCTGCCAATCATCCGTGGTTTTTCTATTATCAAGATTCCCTCATGACAACATTCATGCAAGCCCCTAATTTATTTGGGCTTATCGCCGCTTGGTGGATATTGGTGACCTGCTTGATTCTGTTTGCCTTATGGGGCGGAGCCTTCCTTATTAACCGCGAATTGCGCCGTTATAGCCGAAATTAAAACCGCACCCGCCACACCGGCTGCAAATGCGGCTTGGCTAACCAAATGAATGGGTGCCTCATCGATTATCGGTTCTGCTAACGACAGCATTGCCAACCCCGGATGGCTTAGTACCAGCGTTTGCGGCAACCACGCAAACCCCATCCCGGCTTCAATTAAGCCGAGCGCCGTGTGCAAGTGATCGACCGTAAACCGCTGCTCGGCTGAGAGCCAGCTGCCATTAGCCATGCGGCTGGGCGCAGAATCACGAATCACAATTTGCCGATGCGCGCGCAAGTCCGCCTCTGTCACGCCGTCGATCAGCGCCAATGGATGAGTTTTGGCCACAGAAGGCACCAAATGCAGCCGATCTAAACGCCGCGCGGGGAGCCCCGCCACAGGCTGGGTGCCTAAATACAAACCCACCGCCCCACTGTGCAAAAGCGAAGGCCCACCCCCCAACACCGTTTCATACAACTCAACCCGCGTTTGCGGGAATTTTTGCGCCAATATAAACAAGGCGGGCGCAATCACCGTCATCGGAATGATTTGATCAATCGCCACAGCAAGCAAAGGCTCAACACCGCGCACCAGCTGCGCCACCAAGGCCTGTGCACCATCCAAGTCGCGTAAAACCGGGCGAATACGCTGGGTTAAAAGCCGCCCCACATCCGTCAAAATCAACCGGCGACCTTGGTACGCCACCAAAGGCAAACCCACCTTCAGTTCGAGTTGTTTAATCGCATGGCTCAAGGTTGACGGGGTGCGGTGCACCTGAACGGCCGCCGCTTGCAGCCCGCCTGCATCCATCACCAAGATAAGCCAGCGCCATGTGCGCAAATCATCCATCCGCAATTCCTCATCGGTTACCGCGCAATACTTTGAATATATCGAAATTTAATTGCAATTAATTTCGATATTAACCCCGCATAAGCCCCGATAAACTCACAAAAAATTAGGAGATTGTTATGACACAAGCCCAAGTTCGTTATGCTCGCCCCACCGAAGATGGCGCGGGGGTAAAAATTCGCCGCATCAATGAATTCACCGGCGCACTCGATCCATTTCTGATGGTAGATGAGCTGAAATCAGACCGTAAAGATGACTATATCGGCGGCTTTCCGCCCCACCCTCATCGGGGATTTGAAACGCTCACCTACTTGCTGCATGGCGGCTTGAATCATCGTGACTCTGAAGGCCATCACGGCGGCGTTACCCGAGGCGGCGCCCAATGGATGCGCGCCGGAAGCGGCGTATTGCACTCAGAAATGCCCACCACCGATAGCGATGGCCTGCACGGCTTTCAGGTGTGGATTAATTTGCCCGCCCGCTTAAAAATGAGTAAACCCGCCTATCGTGATGTGCAAACCGATGAAATACCGACAATTAATTTCCAAGGCGGCCACGCTCGGATTATTGCCGACCACTGGCAATTCAATGGGGTTCAAGCGCAGGGTGCCTTGTCCACTCTCGGGGATGGTGCTGGCATGGCGCAGCTCCAAATTGAGGCCAAAGCCACCGTTAGCGTGCATATCCCCGCAGGCTTTCGGCTGCTGGCCTATGTGTTTGACGGCAGCGTGCAGGCAACCCACGCAAGCCCAAGGCAAGAATCTGGCGCGTTATTGAGCTTCCCGCTCGGCACAACAGCCATTGATTTGCACAGCGAAACCGGCGCGGGGTTATTACTGCTTTCCGGCAAGCCGCTCGACGAACCCATCGCTCATCGAGGTCCGTTTGTGATGAATACCGAGGCCGAAATTACCCAAGCCATTCACGATTACCAAACCGGCGCCATGGGGCGACTGGACGCTTAATTTTCTATCCAGCCTAAAAATCAGCCCGAAAAAATCAGCCCGAAAAAATCAACCCGAAAAAATCAACCCGAAAAAATCAACCCGAAAAAATCAACAGAGGATACCCGCATGGACACACTCACCGCATTGCATCAACGTTTTTCTGCTAATCATTTTGATACAAGCAAACCGGTTTCGCCCGAGTTGCTCGATCAACTTATTGATGCCGCCCGCCAAGCACCCAGCTCATTTAATCAACAGCATGCCCGCTATTTCGCCGTACAAGATTTAAGTGCGCGACAAACGCTCCGCACCATTGCCTACAACCAAGCCAAAGTCGAAGAAGCGCCCTTGGTGATTGTGGTCTTGGGTGATCTGCACGCTCACACCCATTTTGCCGACATTGCCCACGCCGATCAAAAGGCAGGCATTTATGATGAAGGGCTGGCCAATTACTTTATTCAAGCGGTGCAAAATGGTTACGCTGACCCAGCGCGCGCACACGATGAAGCCATTCGCTCTGGCGCACTGGCCGCCATGAACATCATGAATGCCGCCACCGCCTTAGGGTTAGTAACCGGCCCCATGATTGGGTTTGATCAGGCCAAATTCAAAGAAACCTTCCATATTGCCGAGCGCTACCTGCCCGTTATTATGCTCACCGTTGGCTATAACGCGCCCGGCAATTGGCCGAAGAAAACCCGCTTGTCCATCCAATCTTTGCTGGTGCGCGATGGCCGTCCGCAAAAGCCGCACGCGTTTAGCACCAACTAAACACCACCAGAGCGCCACGCCCCATCAAACCGCTTGTCCCTTGGATCAGGCGGTTTGATCTGTACGGTTTGGTAACATCCTATTTACCAAATGTTCCTACTTTTGCGACGGACGATCCCCTAATCTTCGATGAAACCAACTGGGGAGAACCAAGCATGAAAACCCAAACCACCTATCCACTATTTCGCCGTGTGTTCCTTAGCGGCGCACTCATCACCACCCTTGGGCTAAGTGCCTGTGCGGTGTATCCCACGGGCTACGGCTACGGCAATTCAACGGTCGTCGCAGGCCCTGTCGTTCGCTACGCCCCCCCACCGGCACGGGTTGAAGCTGTGGGCGTGGCGCCGTTCTTTGGCGCCGTCTGGCTACCAGGCAACTGGGTCTGGCGCGATCGCTGGGTGTGGAATGAAGGCCGCTGGGGCAACCCACCGCACCCCAATGCCCGTTGGGCGCCCGGCCGCTGGGATCACGATGGACGGGATAATTGGCGCTGGCATGAAGGCCGTTGGCGCTAAGTTGGTGCGTAAGCTTCGTTGGTTTGGCGCGTTAATAGCAGGAAACAATATGAACATTCTTCGTTCTTTTTTATCAAAAAAATTA
>DZCK01000004.1:0-5751 GCA_022730245.1 Halothiobacillus neapolitanus | reverse complement strand
ATTAGAAAATCTGGGGAAAGCCCAGCGGGTTTCAAGCCTGCTGCTCGGTGGCCTCATACTCAGTGGGCTAAGTTTATCGGGTTGCGCTGTCGCTTACCCGAACGGATATTCGACCGGATATTCGACCGGATATGGCGCATCGAGCAATGTCATTGTTGGCGTGGATTATGGCCGTCGAGGTCCACCACCACCACCGTATGAAGCCATTGGCATCGCCCCATTTTTTGGCGCCATTTGGCTGCCCGGCCAATGGGTGTGGCGCGATCGCTGGGTTTGGCACCGGGGGCAATGGGGCGGGCGTCCCGCCGCGCCGCGCTATTCTCAAGGCCCCGGCTGGGGGTATGCCCCACCACCACGATATCCCGGCTATGGATATGGCTTTGGGCGCGGGGATGATCGTTGGCGTCATCATGATCACGATGATCGCCGAGGCGATGACCGCAGATCGTATCGTGGGCATGATAATTAAAAACGTTGTCAACAAGCACCCCGCGCCAGGCTTAACCCTTGGTGCGGGGCGTGTTTTTATACGCACATAACAGCGACTTCGCCCAAGTCGCCCTTTTTCAGACTAAACTTTATCGGCGCTATCAATTGGCAATGTTAATCAGCACTAAAATGAAACGCGAGTTGTTAAATTGAGTCTGACCGGATTGGCCAGCAAAGTTAGCAGCCATGGAATTAATCATGAGGATTTTTTTTTGAGTCATAAGCGCCCGCCGAACAGCGCCCCCTCTATCGCTACAGGCCAAATAAAGCCGCCATTTCCCCGATTTAAGGCAAGGGTACGGTCGATTCTCTTGGTTTTGCTGGCATTTCAAACCAATCAAGCCGCCCATGCCAGCTTCTTTACCGATCCCTTAGCAGTCAATGTTGGCACGCCAGCCAAACCTGGCATATCGGCAGCGCAGCCTAGCGACTTTGCGGTCATTGCCCGCCCAAAAAATCAGCCAACGGCCTTGCCCAATGGTAAGCAGGCCTACACGCTTGCCGAGCTTTCGGCGCTTGCCTTGCACAATAACCCGCAAACCCAGGTCGCTTGGGCGGGGTTACAAGCCCAAGCAGCGGCGGTTGGCATGGCAGAATCCGCTTGGCTACCCAAAATTAATTTTAGTGTGTCGGCGCAACAAGCTCAGAGCACAAGCACGTCTGGCTTTGCGATTCCGGTACAAAAAACAGTAGCTCCGAATGTCAGCCTATCGTGGTTACTGTGGGATTTTGGCCAACGTGATGCCAGCATCAACGCCGCCCAAGCCGCCAACATTGCCGCCCGATTCGCTAATGACCAAGCCATTCAAACCGTATTAGCCGCCGTCGCGAATGCCTATTACCAATCGCTGGCTGATCGGGTGCTGATTTTGGTTAATACCCAATCGGTCAAAACGGCACACAGTGCGCTCGATTCCGCACAAGCCCGCTACCGTGCCGGGCAAGCAACAATTAGCGATTTATACCAAGCGCGCGCTGCGTTGGCGCAAGCGCAAGGCACGCTGGCCACCGCCGAGCAAACCCGCCTGCAAAATTTAGGCACCTTAGCCAATAGCGTAGGCTTGCCAGTTAACACGCCGATAACCCTAGCGCCCCTTGAGACTTTAATTGCACCAAAACTACAAACGGATGTTAAAACCTTTTTAAATCAGGCCATTGCTCGTAATCCCAATTTGCAAAATGCGCAAGCCCTCACCCAGCAAGCGCGTGCCACGCTCGATCAAACCGAGCGGGCAGGTTTGCCCAGTATTTCACTCAATGCGAGTCAAGGGATTCGCTTTCAACAAGGCTTAGGCAATAGCCAAACCAATAGCCTTGGTATTACCTTAACCGTGCCCTTATTTACGGGCTTTAATCAGCAATATCAAACCGCGCAAGCCCGCGCCAAGCTTACCCAGGCCGAAGCGACCCGAGACAATACCTATCAAACCACCGAGCTTGCCGTATGGCAGGCCTATTATGCCTTTAGCGGCGCTGCCGCCGGCATACCCAGCGCCCGCGCCCAAGTTGAAAATGCCACCGAAGCCTTAAAAGCCCTGCAAGCGCAATATAAAGTGGGCTATGCCACCATTCAGGATTTACTCACCGCGCAATCAACCCTAGCCACAGCGCAAGTGACCTTGGCTCAGGGCGCTTTAAATGCCTATACCGCTCTTGCCAAATTAGGTGCGGCGGTTGGGCAATTGGGCACGCCAAGCTTTTCAGACAGCCGCTTGCTCGATCCAACCAAAGTTGAGATAAACCCAAGCGCTAACGTGCAAAAGCCAACAAATACACCAAACTCTACAACGGCAAGCGAGCTGGCAGTGCCGCCGGTTTTTGTGCCACCTTTGAAAGCGACTGCGAAATGACCCCAACCATGAATCAACCCATACACAGCCGACCTTTCGGGCATTTAAGTTTAATTGGATTTTTTGCCCTTCTGCTGTGGGGCTGCCAAAACCATCCAACAGGCGATGCGGGCAAAGCCGCCGCTCAAGAACACACCCAAGCGGATGCCCAGTCAGAAAATAAAAGCCCAGCGAACAAGCGCGCCGCCATGATGGGGATGATGGGGCCAACCCAAGTCACGGTTGTTCAACCCACCACCCGCACCGAGCCGATCACCATGACCGCAGCGGGCACATTATCGAGCCCGAATGCCGTCACGCTCACCCCACAAATCAGCGGCACGCTGCAATCGGTGCCCGTGCAATCGGGGCAAAAAGTTACCCAAGGCATGCTGTTATTTACGCTGGATGCCGGACCTTTTCGCACTGCGCTCAATTCTGCCGAAGCTAAGCTGGCGGGTGATCGCGCCCAGGCAAATTATGCCGATCAGCAAGTCAAACAGCTCTCCCCCTTGGTGCAAAAAGAATACGTGACACGGCAATCTTTTGATCAAGCCGTTGCGACGGCGATGGCGGCTCATGCGTTAATTGCACAAGATGCGGCGGCCATTCAAACGGCAAAAATTAATCTTTCTTACACCCAAATCCGCGCACCTATCTCAGGCCGACTCGGGCAAATTAGCCTACAACCGGGCAACTTAGTGGTCGCTAACAGCACCGCGCTAACCACCTTGATTTCTACCCAAAAACTATTGGTTAATTTCAGCCTGCCGCAATCGGTTTTAAACGATTTACGTAGCGAATGGCCAAGCTTAGGTCAGCCCGTGAGCGAGGGGCAAACCGCGCCGCCCGCACCTCGGGTCGAAGTGCTCGATGAGCATGCCGATCGGGTGCTCGGGGATGGTTTTTTGAGTTTTATCGACAACAGCATCAGCGCCACTACCGGCACCATTCGGCTGCAAGGCTTGGTTGAAAACCCTCATGACTTACTCTGGCCGGGACAATTTGTGACCGCGCGCTTAACGCTCGGCACGATTCATGATGCCCAAATTATTCCCGCAGGCGCGGTGCAATTAGGCGATCAGGGCGCGTATGTTTATGTGTTCAAAAACAACAAAGCCGAGATGGTGCCAATCACCCCTTTGCGCACGATGGCAACCGTCGTGGCACTGGCCGCCGATAGTTTGCCCGCCGATGCAGAAATTATTTACCCCTTGCCCGCACGCATTGCGCCCGGCATGGCGGTAACCAAACAAATGGCTGCGCCAGCAGGCGAGCCGCATAAAGCCGCACGCACGGCTGAGGACGCGCCGGCGCGCGATACGCCAACCCACAATCCGCCCGCTCATACCCCCCCCACGACGGGCGCTGCCCGATGAGCGCGCTGGGTCAAAATCTCGCCGCACCTTTTATTCAAAGGCCGGTGATGACAACCGTGCTGTTTTTCGCCTTAATTATTTTTGGCGTCTTTGCTTGGCGCGCTTTGCCTGTGGCCATGCTGCCGGATGTGTCCTTTCCCACCGTGACGGTAACCGCGAGCTTACCCGGCGCCAGCGCGGAACTCATGGCGAGCGCAGTGGCTTCGCCGATGGAGCAAGCGTTTTCGGGCATAACGGGGTTATTGTCGGTAAATTCGGTGAACAGCACCGGCACCACCCGCATCACCCTGCAATTTGATTTGAACCGCAATATCAACGCCGCCACGCAAGACACCCAAGCGGCCGTTACCCAAGCGGCGCGGTTTTTTCCCAGCACCATGACGCAGCAACCCATCGTGCGCCAACAAAACCCGACCGATAGCCCGATTGTATTTATTGGGCTATCGGCGCCGAATATGCCGCTGTATCAACTCGATGCCTTTGCCGAGCAGCAATTGGCCGTGAAACTCCAGTCGATTCCCGGCGTATCGGAAGTGCGCGTTTTTGGCGGCCAAACCTACGCAGTGCGCTTGCTCTTAAACCCCTACGCCTTGCAAGCACGCAATTTATCGCTCGCAACTCTGATGACATCCATCAACAGCAGCAATGCCAACTTACCGCAAGGCACCCTGCAAAGCCCCAGCCGCGCATACACGCTGAATGTGGATGGTCAGCTCACCAACGCCAAAGCGTTCAGCAATTTAATTGTGGCCTATAACAACGGCGCACCGATTGAACTCAACCAAATTGGCAAAGCACAAGATGGCGTGCAGCAAGATACCCGCGCCACCTGGATTAACAATGATCGCGGCATTATTTTGGCGATTGTGCGCCAACCCGATAGCAACACCGTATCCATTGCCAAAGCCATCCGCGATGCTTTGCCTGCACTCAATGCCAGCCTGCCCGGCAGCGCGCAGATGCGCATCATTTACGATAAATCCACCTATGTGCAAGAGGCGGTGGATGAAGTGGAATTCACCCTAATTCTCGCCAGCCTCTTGGTTGCGGCTGTGATCTGGCTCTTTTTAGGCGAATGGCGGCAAACGCTGGTGGCGGTCATTTCCATCCCGATTTCGATATTAGGCACCTTCGCTGTGATGCATCTCTTTGGCTATAGCCTGAATATCCTCACCCTGCTCGCGCTCACGCTGGCGGTGGGGTTTGTGGTGGATGATGCGGTGGTGATGCTCGAAAACATTGCCCGCCACCGCGAAATGGGTAAAAGCCCGATGCAAGCCGCGCTCATGGGTAGCCGCGAAATTGGCTTTACGATTTTATCGATGACGCTCTCGCTCGCCGCCGTGTTTTTGCCGCTCATTTTAATGGGCGGCCTGCTTGGCCGGTTATTTTTAGAGTTTGGCGCCACCATCGGGATTGTCATTTTAATGTCGGGCGTGGTGGCGCTCTCGCTCACGCCTATGATGCTGGCGCGCCTGCGAGAAGCCAAACCCCGTACCGTGGGCGGCATTGCGCTGGCCCACAAGCCCAATCTGATGAGCCGACTTTTAACGACTATAACCCAAGGCTATGTGCGCTCTTTGCGCGTGGCGCTGCGGTTTCGCTGGCTGGTATTGCTGCTCGCTTTAGGGTCGCTTGGGGGCGCGGTTTTTTTCTTTAATCATTTAGAAAAAGCATTCATTCCCAACTCCGATACCGGCATGGTGATGGGCATGCTGAGCTACCCCGAAGGCATTAGTTTTGAGCAACTTAAAGCCCAGCAACAGCTCATCTCCAAAGCCATCCAAAAAAATCCGGCGGTGCTCACGGTGATGTCGAACGCCGGCCAAGGCGGCGCGGGCGGCGGTGGCAGCAATGTCGGCTTTATGATGATTCAACTCAAACCCGCGAGCGAACGGGCCAAGCTCGGCACCGTTGTGCAAGAGTTTCGCAACAGCATGCGCAAAATGAGTCGGGAACTCGGCAGCACCCGCGCCTTTTTTATGGCACCTCCGGCGATTCAAATCGGCGCGTTCCTCCTGGGTAAGTACCTCGGCCAGGCGTGATTTTCCATA
>DZCK01000041.1 GCA_022730245.1 Halothiobacillus neapolitanus | reverse complement strand
CGCCCAGTTAATGGCGGCGCAAATGGCTAATGGAGCCGCTAATGGAGCAGGGTCTTCGCAAAGCCAGAACAATGTAAGCTTGGTTAATCAGAACTTAAGTCATTTACTCAGTGATCGTTTTAACCAAATAAAACCTAACTTAGATAATTCTGCGCCATTAACGATAAGCCCGCCTGCCGCAGATTTAACCACTAATTTAATTTCAGGCTTGCCCACTGCGTTGCCTGCAGCGGGTTTTGGCTCAATTGCCACGCACTCGGTTTGGGCAACCTTACCCAGTGCTTTGGATTTAAATCAGGCGAAAATGCCGAGTGATCTGGGGCAAAACATTCAATGGATGCTCGGGAAAAATATATCGCGGGCAACCTTGGATATTAATCCGGCGAATTTAGGCCCGCTTAAGATCAGCATTGACCAGCAGCACGATCAAATTCAAATTCAAATTATGGCGGCCCATCATCTCAGCCGTGATGCGTTAGATCAGGCGATCCCCCGGTTACGCGAATGGCTGCAAGAGGCCGGCTTAAATCATGCTGAGGTGATTGTCGGAAGTTATGATGCACAGAGTGGGCAAAATCCATTTTTAAATCAAAATCAAAATGGCGGCCAATCCTCTGGCTTTGGGCAGGCAGCTTCGCATAATGCGCCAGGCGCCGCCACCGGTAGGGAACCCACGCTTGAGATAGATAATGCCAAAGCGGCAGACGGCGCTGTGCAAAAACTAACTTCGGTATGGCGTTTAGACACCTTTGTGTAATTGGAAATAATAGATATTAGGTATTGGCTATTGGTATCATTCGGTTTTTATTTTTAGGTTTATTTGACCTCGGTCATTAAATTGATAGAATCTTATCGGTTGATCTTATCTCCATCATGCTAAACAGGTACTTTATGAGCGCAATTGACTTAAACACTTTATCCGAAAACGATTTAAAACAATTAATGGCAAACGCCGAGCGCACGCTGCGCGATCGTCATCAGCAGCGTATCCACAGCTTGCGTAAAGAAGCGGAAGAATTAGCCGAGAGCTTAAATATGTCGGTAGCCGATGTGTTTGGGTTCAATAAAACCTCTAAATTAGCGAATAAGAAATTACCCGCTAAATATGTTAACCCGGCCGATTCATCGCAAACTTGGTCGGGTCGCGGTAAGCGTCCGCATTGGTTGGCCGATGCGTTAGCACGCGGTGAATCACTCGAAAAATTTGCTGTTTAATTGGGCTTTAATTGCTCAGAGATAAAAGCCGGTTTTAACCGGCTTTTTTTATGGCATCGTTTAAGCCGGCGCGCTGGCCGTATTTTGTGCCTTAATTGCCGCACTTAAGGTGATGGCCTGTGATAACCAAGGCGGCGTTTGGGTTAGCTCCTGTATTAGGGTTTGGTAGGTGCGTTCAATAATATGGTGTTCGAGAAGAAGCTCGGCATCAATCGCCCATTGTTTGACTGCGGCTTCAGGCACGCCCTGATGTTGGGCTACGCTAATGAGCTGCATCATGGCATCGCGGTACCAATGCGCCCGCTTTAGGCTGCGTTCATCGGGAATTTCAGCCAGCGCCATTGCGGCGGCGGCTATGAGCGGAGCGGTGGGTTTTTGGCGATCTTCATCGCGGCGAAGGAGCTGGGCGGCTAATGGGGCGGTAACGTCAATGGGTGCCAGAAACATTAAGCCTAAGATAAAGGCGAGTAGCCGCGTTTGATGATCTTGGGTGAGTTCGGCACGCCCAATCATGAGCCGAACTAAAGGGTCTGGATTTTTGGCGGCGAGAAAACACATCGCGCCCCGATCAATGTCGGCTGTGCTAAGCGCTCGGGCGAGTTGGTTAAACGCGATTGTCCAGAGCGCTTGTTGTAGCGGGCTTGCCTCTTCGCTAAGCAGGGGCTTTAGGGTAATCCAAGCTTCATCCATGCCCCCTTGATTGATGAGCTGTTCTACTAACAGCTGAACGCCATCCCGCAATAAATCATCCTGTTGGTGCGCAAAAGCGAGTGCGATAGCCTGTTTCATGGGGGCAATCGCTTTAAATAGGGCGTGGTTATTTTGCAGGATGCGTGCTAAATCGAGCCAGGCCTGAATAGGCTGCTCGGGCGGTAGGTTGTGGACATCGGATTGCTGCAAGGCCTGTTCAAGCGTGTGGATTGCCGCTTCTAAATTACCGTGTGCCGCCAAGGCCAGCGCAAGGGTGTGGCGCAAACCGAAATCGTCGCATTGGCTTAGCGTGGCTTGGGCGAGCGTAATGGCCGCCTCGATGTTGCCCGCTTGCAAATTCATGATGCTCAGCGCATCAGCGATTTCAATGCGGCGATCGCGTTGTTCCGGCAAAAGCCAGTGAAGTAGCCATGCAAGCTCTTTTATATCGGCACGGTCTTGATGCCAGCGCTCGTGATAGAACCAATCGGTCACGGCCATGATGTCGGCGGCATTTAATGTCGTGCTGCCGTCTTGCTGGTTCATGAGCAAAAACGGCGCTTGCAGGGGGGCAGGTAAGCTGGGCGGCGGTGTTATGGCGTGGGTCATGGGGCATGCCTTAAAAAATTAGTCGGCGCAGTTTAACAGTGCGCGGTGTTAGTATGCGCGCCGGAGTTGGCTAGACTGTCGCGGCGTAGCAATACGCGGAGGAAAGTCCGGGCTCCACAGGGCAGAGTGCCAGGTAACGCCTGGGCGGCGTGAGCCGACGGAAAGTGCAACAGAAAATAAACCGCCGAACGGCATCGCAAGATGTGCGTGGTCAGGGTGAAACGGTGCGGTAAGAGCGCACCGCGTCCGTGGTAACACGCGATGGCACGGCAAACCCCACTCGGAGCAAGACCAAATAGGGAAACAATGGCGTGGCCCGCGCTGTTTCCGGGTAGGTTGCTTGAGGGCATCGGTGACGATGACCCCAGATGAATGACAGTCCTCGACAGAACCCGGCTTACAGGCCAACTCCCCCTCATTTTTCGTCTGTTTTGCCCCGTCATGGGTGCCGCCGCCGCCTCGGTCGGCGCTTATTCACGCGATTGCCCTACTTGGGTGAATTGTGCTGATTTTTTGTGGCTAATGATTCACCAGTGCTCTTCGCGCGCTTTATTAGCAATGATGGGTAACCTCCTGTTTTTCTCAAGAAAATTTATTTCGCGCGCGCATTCAAATGTCGCGTAACCCTTTGTGCTGTAAAGAAAAAACACCCAAACCCCTTGTTTGTGGGTTTGGGTGTCGATATAGTGCATTTGTGTGGGGGAAAGTGGGGAAAGGTGGGAAAAAGTGTTTCGAGGGATCACCAACCTGAATCTGGATGGTAAAGGACGTTTGGCTATGCCTACGCGCCATCGGGCGGCTTTTGCCGCCGATGAAGGGCAAATGGTGCTAACAATCGATACAGAAGAACGCTGCCTGTTGCTTTACCCTTTCGCCACTTGGCTCGTGATTGAGCGTCAGATTGATAATCTCCCTTCATTTAATAAAACCGCTACGCGCATTAAACGCATGCTCATTGGCCACGCCACTGAAATGGCGTTGGATGCGGCGGGGCGTATTTTGGTGCCCGCAGAATTGCGCGGCCATGCGGATTTGGATAAAGAAGTTGTTTTGCTCGGGCAGGGTAAAAAGTTAGAGCTGTGGTCGCAGGCGAACTGGGCGCTGCAAACCGAAGCCTCCTTGAATGCCACGGATGATGAGGCGCTACCTGCCGCGCTGGAGTTGATTTCACTATGACGACGGCATCCCCCTTAACGCATGAAACGGTGCTGCTGGCCGAAGCGGTGGAGGGCTTAGCCGTTCGCCCTGAAGGGGTTTATTTAGACGCGACTTTTGGTCGGGGCGGGCATAGTGCCGCTATTTTGGGGAAATTAGGCGCGCAGGGTCTTTTGTTCGCCACCGATCGGGATTTGCGAGCCAAGGCGGCGGCAGAGGCTTTAACTGCGACGGATGCGCGGGTGCAGTTTAAGCATGTTGAGTTTTCGCAAGCGGCAGCATGGCTGGCGAGTTTGGGTTTGCAGGGGCGGGTTGATGGCGTGCTGTTTGATTTAGGGGTTTCTTCCCCGCAAATTGATGAGGCGGCACGTGGGTTTAGTTTTCAGCAAAATGGTCCGCTGGATATGCGGATGAATCAGCAGGCAGGGCAAACCGCCGCCGAGTGGTTGGCTCTGGCAGAAGAAGAGACCATTGCCAACGTGTTGTATCAGTTGGGGGATGAAAAATTCTCCCGCCGGATTGCCCGCCGCATCGTTGAAACCCGCACCACACAGCCGCTGCGCACGACCTTTGATTTAGTGCGTTGTATTGTTGAGGCCACGCCTCGGCAAGATCCTCGTAAGCACCCCGCCACGCGCAGCTTTCAGGCCATTCGTTTGCACATTAATCGTGAGTTGGATGAAATTACGCATTCGTTGGCGCAGGTAGTGGATTTGTTATCCATTGGTGGCCGTTTGGTGGTGATTAGTTTTCATTCGCTTGAAGATCGTATTGTTAAAAACTTTATGCGCGATGAAAGCACCACCGATAAAGATTTTTTCGGCCAGCCAGTGGGTACGGCGCGCCTAAAACGCGTGGGTGGCTCGATGCGCGCATCGGCGGCTGAAATTGCCCGCAATCCGCGTTCCCGCAGCGCGATTATGCGCATTGCGGAGCGGGTGGCATGAAGTTTGTCATGGCGTTGCTGGGTATCTTGGTGTTCGCCTCGGCCTTGGTTGTGGTGGATACCGCTCAGCGTGATCGCGATGTGACCCGCAGCATCAGTGAGCACCGGCAAGCTAGCCAAAAATTAAATGTGACTTATGCCGAGTTGCAATTAGAAGAAGGCGCTTTGGCATCGCAAGGTCGGGTGGATCAAATCGCACAAAGCCGTTTGCTTATGCATGTGCCTGATGCCAATCAAGTCGCAATGGTGTTCCGATGAACCGGCCTGCCGTTGCAGCCAATCAAAAACGCCCCACAACCCCTGTCGTGAATGGGCGTTTGGTGCGGGGGCTGCTTTGGTTGGGCAGCCATTGGCGCGTAGCGATTGTGTCGGGCTTGCTGGCTTTATCGGCCTTTGTTTTGCTGGGTCGTGCGGTGCAACTGCAAGTCAGCGAGCAGAGTTTTTATGTTCAGCAAGGCGGCGATCGCCAGCAACGTGCCCAAGTGATACCCGCCCATCGCGGCATGATTACCGATCGCAATGGTGAGCCTTTGGCCATTAGCGTGCCGATGGATTCGGTCTGGATTAACCCGATGGAGCTAACCAAATTTTACGCGCAGTTGGCGGCGGGTGCACTGCCTAAAAAAATCAAAGACCGCGACCCAATTCACACCTTGGCCAAGTTTTTGGCCATGCCGAAATCAAGCTTGCAGGCGTTAGTGGATAGCAATCGAGGCAAGCAGTTTATCTACGTTAAACGCCAGCTTCGCCCGAGCTTGGCCGATAAAATACGGGCGGCACATTTGCCGGGCGTGGGGTTGCAGCGCGAGTATCAGCGGTTTTATCCCGCCGGTGATGCGATTGCGCCCTTGTTGGGTTTTACGAATATCGACGATCAAGGTCAGGCAGGTCTTGAGGCCAGCTATAACAACTATCTTTCGGGAACCCCAGGCCAGCGCTTGATTCTGAAAGATGCCTATGGCCATGAGGTAGATGACTTAGGCGTGGTGAAAGAAGCCCAACCGGGGCATAACCTGACCCTGTCTATCGATAAACGCTTGCAATATTTAACCTATAGCGAGTTGGCTAAAGGGGTGGCTGAGCATCAGGCCGAATATGGCTCGGCGGTATTGATGGACGTGCAAACGGGTGAAGTGTTGGCCATGGCCAGTGTGCCTTCGTTTAACCCCAATAATCGCGCCAGCATGACCCCCGCACTAACGCGAAACCGTGCGATGGTCGATCAATTTGAACCCGGCTCTTCCATGAAGCCTTTCACCATTACCGCCGCCTTGGAGAGTGGCCGCTGGCAACCCAGTAGCACGGTGAATACCAACCCCGGCTGGGTACGCATTGGCGGTTTTACCATCCGCGACCACCGTAATTATGGCGTGCTGGATTTGCGCGGCATTTTAGAGAAATCGAGTAATGTCGGCGCCAGCCACATCGCCGAAGATATTGGTGCCGAGGCGCTGTGGACCAATATGCGCAAATTTGGCTTTGGCCAAGATACGGGCGTGGGCTTTCCCGGGGAAGTGGCCGGTAGGCTTGAGGATTGGCGCAAGTGGAGTGTGAGTGGCATCGCCGCGCATTCCTATGGTTATGGCTTATCGGTTAGCACCTTGCAGCTGGCCACCGCCTATGCGGCCTTGGCAAATCATGGCCGATACATTCATCCGAGTTTGCTCAAAGTGGATGGCACACCGAACTTTACCCAAATTGCCCCCGCTCATGATTGCGATACGGTGGTGAACCTGCTGCAATCGGTGGTAAGCCCGCTGGGTACCGCGCCGAAAGCACGCATCACCGGCTTTCAAATTGCGGGTAAAACAGGTACCTCGCGCATGATTGGCGCGGATGGCCTTTATTCCAAAGATAACTACAACACCGTATTTGCGGGCATAGCCCCCGCCAGCGCGCCCCGTTTGGTGCTGGTTATTGTGGTGACTGATCCGCAAAAAGGCAGCTACTACGCGGGCGATGTGGCTGCGCCGATTTTTCATAACATCATGTCGGGCGCGTTGCGCATGTTAAATATCCGCCCAGATGATGTACCGGCTCAACCCCCGCAAATTACGGCGGCAACAACCCCCGTGGCGATTAAACCAGCCAAGGCGGGTGGCACATGAGCCGGCTGGCATTCTCGCCCAAATCGGTCGAACTTTTGGCACAAGCGCTTGGGCTCAAGGTGGCTTTGCCTGAGTTGGCATATGCGCTCAGCGATGATTCCCGCGAGATAACGCCGGGCATGATTTTTATTGCTCGGCGTGGCGTAGCGCATAGCGCGCAGGCGTATATTCAAAGTGCCTTGGATGCAGGTGCGGTTTGGGTGCTGAGTGACGAGGCTTATGCCGATGAGCGGGTCACGGTAGTGGCCGATAGCGCGGCTATGTTGGTGGCGCTGGTGGGTGTGGCCACGGGGCAGAATGTAGCCGATTTGCACCTCATCGGCATTACCGGCACAAACGGTAAAACCAGCGTGGCGCAATTTATTGCCAGCACGCTGGCGGCGAGCGGTGCGCCGCACACCGCTCAAGTTGGCTTGATTGGTACGCTCGGCGCTGGTATCTGGTCGCCCGATTTAAGCCAGCTACAGCCCACAAATAACACCACGCCGGGGCTTTTGGCGGTGTTAGTGCATTGCATCGCGTTTTTAACGCAGGGCGTGCGTTATGTCGTAATGGAGGTTTCCTCGCATGCATTGGCGCAAAATCGCTTGCGTGGCTTGCCCATTCGGGATGCCGTGTTTACTAATTTGAGCCGAGATCACCTGGATTATCATCATGATATGGCCGTTTATTTTGAGGCCAAGGCGCGGCTCTTTGCCTGGCCTGGCTTGCAAACTGCCGTTGTTAATTTCGATAGCCCTCATGCCGAAGATTTGCTTGAGCGGCTTAATCCGAATGTGGATTGCTGGGCGTACGGCTTAAGCACGCCCGATTGGCGTGTGGCTGATTGTCATCACCTCACCGTAAAAAAACTTGAGCTCAACGCGCAGGGTTTTAATGCCCAAATGGCGACGCCGGTCGGCGAAGCCCACATTAACCCCGCCGTTATTGGCTTATTTAATGTGGCCAATGTGATGGCCGCTTTAGCCACGGTGCTGGCATTAGGCATGCCTTTGAGTATGGCAGTGCCTGCGATCAATCGAGTGGCGCCCCCCATCGGGCGCATGCAGCGCATGGCCTTGCCTAATGGCGCTGTGGCGGTGGTTGATTATGCGCATACGCCCGATGCACTCGATCAGGTGTTGCGTGCCTTGCGCGATCATCGGCGCGCGGGCGCTAAAATTTTATGTGTATTCGGCTGCGGGGGTGATCGAGATCAAGGCAAACGCCCTTTAATGGCCGCAGTGGCAGAACGCTTGGCCGATACCGTCATTTTAACGAGTGACAACCCGCGCAGTGAATCGCCCGAAGCCATCATCGCGCAGATGTGTGCGGGGCTCAATAAGCCCAGCGATGTGCAAATCGAGGGCGATCGCGGCAAGGCCATTGCCACCGCCCTGGCACAAGCAGGCGAACAGGATTGGGTGCTCATTGCCGGCAAAGGCCATGAAACCACTCAAGAAATTCAAGGGCAAGTCACCGCCTTTAGTGATTGGGCACATGTTTTAGCCTGGTGCGCGCGTGCCAATCAAGGAGGTGCGGCATGATGCGCGTAAGCATCGAACATATCGCGCAGTGGCTGGGCGCCGCAAACCCTGCCGTGCTTGGGCAGCCCAGCCTTGAGGCTCGGGGGGTGAGTATCGATACACGCACCCTGCAGCCGGGCAATTTATTTGTGGCCTTAAAAGGTGCGCGGTTTGATGGCCACGATCACCTAAACCAAGCCCGCGCCCAAGGCGCGGTGGCTGCGGTGGTATCAAAAGTGCACGCGGATTGCTCGCTGCCCCAAATTTTAGTGCCCGATACGCTCATCGCGTTGCAAAGCTTGGGATCTCGCTGGCGTGATGTGGTTAATCCGGTGGTGATTGCTATTACCGGCAGCGCCGGAAAAACCACCGTCAAACAATTGTTGGCCGCCCTATTTGCCGAGCGCGGCGCCACGCGCGCCACCTTAGGTAATTTAAATAATGATCTTGGGGTGCCGTTGACGCTATTGGCGCTCGAACCGACCGATCGATTCGCCGTACTGGAACTCGGTGCGAATCATGTGGGCGAAATCGCTCGTCTCACCGCCTTGGTACGCCCTGATTTTGCCTTGGTGACGATGGCAGGCAGCGCCCACGTGGGTGAATTTGGATCGGTGGATGCCATTGTGCAAGCCAAAGGCGAGCTTTATGCCGGCCTTGCGGGCACAGCGCAGGGCATTATCAATCTGGATTCTTATGGATCATCGGTTTGGCAGGCCAATTGTGCAGCGCCTTGGCAGGGTTTTACCCTAAATGCCGCTGAACAGAGCCAGCCCACAGCGGCGCATTGGCAGGGTTTTTATCATCCCCAAACGGCGAGCTTAACCGTGATCGAGGCGGGCGTGCCTTTGTTGACGGATCTGAAATTACCGCTGCCCGGCGCGCATAACGCCACCAATTTGCTGGCGGCTATTAGCGTGGCGCGTGCCGCCGGTTTATCTCTCATCGAGATTGAGCACGGGCTACACCACTTTGCGCCGCCGGTTGGCCGCATGAGTGTGCATCACATTAACCCGCAGCTTACCCTCATTGATGATAGCTATAACGCCAATCCTGAATCAATGCGTGCCGCTATAGCGTATTTAGCCAACCAATCGGGGGCAAAATTTGCCGTATTGGGCGATATGGGCGAGCTGGGTTTTGCACAAAAAACGCTGCATCAGGCCGTTTTGCGCCATGCCTGCACGCTATCGATGACAGGGGTGCTGACGCTCGGTCAAGCCATGGCCGAGGCGGTGGATAGCCTCGCACTTGAGCCTTGCGCGCCACAGCTTACCGCATACCAAACCCCCCAAGCGCTGGCCGATGCACTGGTGCAAATCATGGCGCTGAACGCCGCCGCCGTGCCCGTACAGCCGCTAACCATTTTATTTAAAGGCTCTCGATTTATGCAGATGGAACGCGTGATGGCCCTCATTCAGCCCTCAGTTTCCATTAAGGATGCACACTAATATGTTGTTGATTTTATTTGATTGGTTGGCGAAATATCACAGCGTGTTTGGCGTTTTTCATTATTTAACGCTGCGCGCCATGCTGGGGGTGCTCACCGCGTTAACGGTGGCGTTATGGGTCGGCCCTTCGATGATTCGCTGGCTGCAAGCGATGAAAGCTGGTCAGCCCATCCGCAGCGACGGGCCGCAAAGCCACCAGATTAAAGCCGGCACGCCGACTATGGGCGGCGCGCTGATTTTGGTGGCCATTGGTGCGGCGGTGTTGCTCTGGGGCGATTTGACTAATGTGTATGTTTGGATTGCACTGCTGACCACGTTTGGGTTTGGCATTATTGGCGGCTACGACGATTATTTAAAGCTCTCTAAGCGCAACAGCAAGGGCTTGGCGTCGCGTTATAAATATTTTTGGCAATCGGTGATTGCGCTTGTAGTCGCGGTCATTTTGTTTTCTATGGCTAAAACACCACAAGAAACCGGGCTGATTATTCCCCTCTTTAAAGATGTGCTGATTCCCTTAGGGTTTGGCTACATTTTGCTTGCCTACTTTGTGATTGTGGGCAGCTCGAACGCCGTTAACTTAACCGATGGCTTAGATGGTTTGGCCATTATGCCTACCGTGCTGGTGGCGGGCGGGTTGTCGGTTTTTGCTTATGTGACGGGCAACGCCAAATTTGCGCTCTATCTCGGCATTCCTTTTGTGCCGGGCGTGGGTGAATTAGCGGTGTTTTGCGCGGCTATTGTGGGCGCGGGTTTGGGGTTTTTGTGGTTTAACAGTTATCCCGCGCAAGTGTTTATGGGCGATATCGGTGCGCTGGCGCTGGGTGCCGCGTTGGGCGTGGTGGCGGTGATGGTTCGCCAAGAAATTGTGCTGTTTATTATGGGCGGCATTTTTGTGTTGGAAACCGTGTCGGTAATTTTGCAGGTGGCCTCGTTCAAGCTCACCGGCAAACGCATTTTTCGCATGGCGCCGATTCATCATCACTTTGAGCTTAAAGGCTGGCCCGAGCCCAAGGTGATTGTGCGGTTTTGGATTATCACCGTGATTTTGGTGCTGATCGGTTTAGCCACGTTGAAGGTGCGCTAATGAACCGTTATCACCTCATCTTGGGCATGGGCAACAGCGGGCAATCGGTGGCGCGCTATTTTACGCGCACGGGTCAACCGTTTGTCGCCGCCGATACCCGAGATGATGCGGCATTGCGCGCGGTGTGGGCTGAGGCCTTTGCTGCGTGTTCGGTGACGATGGGCGATTTAACGGCTCTGCCACTCTCCGAGATTGAATCAGTCATTGTAAGTCCCGGCATTCCGCTTGCTCTCCCGCTGGTGCAGCGAGCCAAACAGCTTGGGATTCCCGTGCGGGGCGATGTGGATTTGGCACTACATGCCTTGGATGTGCCCTATGTGCTAATTACCGGCGCCAATGGCAAAAGCACCGTTACGGCCTTGGTGGGTGAATTGCTGCGGGCGCTGGGGGTAAAAACGGCGGTGGGTGGGAATTTCGGCACGCCTGCGTTGGATTTATTGGCGCAAAAAGCGGAAATCTGGGTGCTGGAGGTATCGAGCTTTCAATTGGAATCGACGGACTTCACCGACCTCAGCCCCACAGCGGCGACCGTGCTGAATATCAGCCAAGATCATCTCGATCGTCATGGCGATTTAACGACCTATGCGGCCATTAAAGAAACGGTGCTGCATCGCGCCTGCGTATCGGTGATTAATCGCGATGACCCGATGGTGTGGGCGATGGCGCAACGGGCCTTCGGAAAAACCATCACTTTTGGCGCGACACCCCCAGAGGGCGTACAAAATTTTGGCTTGCTTGAACACGCGGGCGGCCTGTGGTTAGCGCGCGGCAACACCCCCATTTTTCCGGCAGCTGAGCTTGGGATTTTTGGTGAGCACAATCAAATGAATGCGTTGGCCGCATTGGCCTTGGTGGCAGGCGTATTAGAAACTCAAGGCAACCTGCCTGCCCAACTCACGGATGGCCGCATTGCTCAGGTTTTGCGTGCGTTTAGCGGTTTGCCGCATCGGGCGCAACGCGTAGGCATGGGGGATGGCGTCACCTTTATTGATGATTCTAAAGCCACCAATGTAGGCGCCGCCGTGGCGGCTATTGCAGGGCAAACCACGCCGCTGGTGCTGATTGCCGGTGGACAAGGCAAAGGCCAAGATTTTACCCCGCTGGCACAGGCTTTAAGTGCGCATGGCGTGGGGCTGGTGCTAATGGGGCAAGATCAGGCTCAATTGGCCGAAGCGGTGAAAGCGCAGTTGCCAAAGTTGCCTGTTCGCTACGTAAATTCCATGCACCAAGCCGTACATGCAGCCGCAGAACTGGCGGCGCCTTATGCATCGGCGGGCGCTTTGGTGTTATTGGCGCCTGCGTGCGCAAGCTTGGATATGTTTGAAAGTTATATAGATCGGGGCCTGCAATTTGCAGCTGCAGTTCAAGCGCTGTTGACCCCGCCGGAGGGACAACTATGAACCGTACCCTCGAAAAACTCCTGCCTTGGCTTGCAAAAAAACCGCAAGCAGCCGATGCCGTTCGGGTAGGCATTCGCATTGATCCGATTTTTTTAACCGCCGTTTTAATTTTATTGGGTTGGGGTTTGGTGATGGTGACCTCTGCCTCCATGGAGTTGGGCGAGCGTTTTGGTAACCCGTTTTTTTTCGTGATTCGTCAATCGGTGGCCATTGTCATTGGCATTGGGGTTGTGATGACGGTGATTTTGCGCCAGCCCATTGCGCGCTGGGTGGAATACAAATCGGTAATTTTGATCGCCTCCTTGCTCATGCTCTTTGTGGTGCTGGTGCCCGGCATTGGCCATGCAGTGAATGGCGCTAACCGCTGGATTTCATTGGGTCCTGTGAATATTCAGGTATCCGAATTTGCACGGCTCGGCGTCATTATTTGGATGGCGGGCTATATCGCCACCCACACTATTAAATTGCAAAACCGCATCACCGGCATGTTCGGCCCCATCATCGTGATTGGTTTAACCAGTCTTTTACTCTTGATTCAGCCCGATTTTGGAACCACCGCCGTGCTGGCGGCTACGTTGTTTGCCATGGCTTGGCTGGCGCGGGCGCAATGGCAAATGATGGTGGGTTCTACGGTGGTTTTAGCCGTTTTGGGCGTATTCGTGGTGCTGTCTGAGCAATACCGCATCGAGCGATTGCTGTCGTTTTCAAACCCTTTTGCCGATCCGTTCGGCCACGGTTATCAGTTAGCCAATGCCTTAATTGCGATTGGTACCGGTGGTGTGTTTGGTCGCGGTTTAGGTGAGAGCATTCAAAAATTATCGTATTTACCTGAAGCGCATACCGACTTTATTTTTGCGGTGCTTTCCGAAGAGCTGGGGCTTGTTGGTGTTGTGGTGCTCATGCTTTTGTACGGCGTTATTGTGTGGCGCGGTTTTGTCATTGCCCAAATGGCCTGGCGTGAACATCAGATTGCGGGCGCGGCACTGGCCTGGGGGATTAGTGTGTGGCTGGGTATGCAGGCATTAATCAACATGGGCGTGAACATGGGTGTGTTGCCCACCAAAGGCTTAACCCTGCCGCTTATGAGCTACGGCGGTTCGGCCATTATTGTGGCGCTTATTTCACTTGGGTTTTTAATGCGGGTTTATCACGAGGCGGCGCTCGTGGCGCAATTGCGGGAACATCAGGCAAGCAAACGGCAAAGGGAAGGCGCTAATGGCGCGGCTGTGCAGACACAGGAGGTGTCGTTATGAATCATGCAGGGCAAACCCATCAGCCTTTAGTTTTTGTTATGGCGGGCGGCACCGGTGGGCATGTGATTCCCGCCTTGGCCGTGGCAAAAGGCTTG
>DZCK01000040.1 GCA_022730245.1 Halothiobacillus neapolitanus | reverse complement strand
GACCCTCGCCCAGCTAAATTTTCGCACCGATTCCTAAAGTCCGACAGGCTGCTAGTTTTGCGTGGGTTGGGGGGAATTAGGTTCGAATACGGCGATGGATTCGATGTGGGCGGTGTGGGGGAACATGTCCATGACGCCGGCGGTGATGAGTGTGTAGCCGTGTTCATGGACGAGGCTGTGGGTATCTCGGGCGAGGGTGCCGGGGTGGCAGGAGATGTAGACGATGCGTTTTGGGCGCATGTGGGCGATGTGAGGGAGCAGGGCTTCGGCGCCCGCGCGTGGGGGATCCAGCAGGATGCGCTCGTAGTTTTGTTGCATCCAAGCCTGGGTGGGGTCGGGTTCAAAGAGGTTGCCCACTTGGTGATGGGTGTTGGTGATGCCATTGACGCGGGCGGAGGCTTCGGCGCGTTGCACCATGGCGGGTTCAAGCTCGATGGCGGTAACTGTTTTGGCGAAGCGGGCCATGGGTAGGGTGAAGTTGCCTAAGCCTGCAAAGAGGTCGAGTGCATGGTCGCCGGGTTTTATGTCGAGCCATTTTAGGGCGAGCTGCACCATGTCGCGGTTGATGGCGGCATTGACTTGGGTGAAGTCGAGTGGTTTGAAACCGATGGCAATTTGGTAGGCGGGTTGTTGGTCGTGCAGGTCGCCTACGCGCGTGGGGTCGAGCGGATGCACGCTATCGGTGCCGCCGGGTTGTAGGTAGATGTCGAAATTGTGCGCTTGGCCAAAATCACGCAGGCGGGTTTTATCTTGGGGGTTTAGCGGTTCTAGGTGGCGAAATACGAGGGCAACGCGGTCATCGCTACACGATACTTCGATTTGTGCCACGGTGGCGCGGGCATCGAGTGTGCCGATGGCGCTGGCAATGTCGGTTAGGTGTTCGCCCACGCGCGGGTCGAGCACGGGGCAGTGGCTTATGTCGGCGAGAAAGTGGCTGCGCCGTTCGCGAAATCCGACCAGCACGCGATCTTTTTTGATGACGTATTTAACACCGAGTCGGGCGCGTCGTCGATAGCCCCACACGGGGCCTTTGAGTGGGGGCAGATGCTGTTGGGCTTGGGTTTTGCCGATGCGTTGCAGTTGGTCGAACAGGGCTTGTTGTTTGACTTCGATTTGTTTTTCGGTGCTTAAGTGCTGCATCGAGCAGGCACCGCATTGTTCAAAATGGGGGCAGGGTGGGCTTATGCGATCGGGCGAGGGCTGCTCGATTGCGATGGCATCACCTTCATCGAAGTGTTTTTTGCGGTTGGTGTAGACAAATTTGATGACTTCGCCCGGCAAGGCGCGGCTGATAAAGGTGGTTTTGCCGTTGATGTGGGTAACGCCACGTCCTTCTTGGGTGAGTGATTCGATGGTGGCGGGAAATTCGCCTTTAGGGAGTTTGGGGAAGCGCACGGTATTTGGCCTGTTGTTCTGTTAATTGGTCGCCATTCTAGCAGCCTGTCGGACTTTAGGAATCGGTGCGAAAATTTAGCTGGGCGAGGGTCTGTTTTACCGATTTTGCAGGGTAATAGCCGGTTCTATTGCCCAAAAAAGCGGTGAAATAGGCACCGTTCAGATGGATTTGCAGCCGATTTCCCTAAAGTCCGACAGGCTGCTAGCAGTGCGCGAGCGGGCGTGTTTGCTTGTGCGTGCGCCATGTCATCGGGCTTGGCGCACGGTGCAATTGATTCTGGCCTCATTAATTAGCGGGTGTGTTATTGGGGGTGGTGTGGCCTTTTTTAGGGGGCGAATGCCATGAAACCGCAGGCGATCAGCGCCGCCCCACACAAGAATATCGCCGTGATTTAAGGTGATGGCTTGGATTTTGTCGCGCGGGTTTTGCCCGCCCCATAAAAATGTGGCGGGCAGCCCAAACGATAAAGACACGATGGGAGCCGTGAAATCTTTTTCATCACGATCTTGATGTAAACCCATGCCCACCCCGAGGGTGTAGCGGTTAATTAAGCAGGCTTCTGCGCGCAGGGGAGCGAATCCGGCCTGTTGTACGGCACGCGCGGCGAGCTTATGGATCTGTGCGGGCAGGCCGGGCCACGGCTGTTGGGTCAGCGGATCTTGCGCTTCATAACGATAGCCGCGTGCATCACTCACCCAACCCAATTCACCACAATTGCTCATGGCAACGGCAATGAGTTTGCCGCTTCGCGTGCGCATTTGGCGCAAGGGTGAATGCTGGAGTACGGTTTGAATTTCGTTGAGCACGAGGGGTGCTTCAAGGCTGGCTTTTGCCCGAAATAGAACGGCTGATTCGCTCAGCCAATGGGTCTGGGCTGGCGCGATCGGGGCGGGTTCGGCTGAAAATAGATCAAGGTTCATGCGTTTAATTTTAGGCTTTGCGCTGGCGATAATAAAGGTACAGCGCAGGGATAAGATTTGTTGACAGCAGCGCGCTCCAAAAAATGCCACCTAAAATCACAATCGCTAGGCCTTGCTCGGGTGCGGCGCCTTGGCCCCAACCATAAGCGGTGGGCAGCATGCCTAAGGTGGCGGTGAGCACGGTGAGTAAGATCGGGCGAAACCGAATGGCGATGGCATCTTCTACGGCGTGTTGCAAATTTAAGGTTTGCTCGTTATGGCGGATGCGATACAAGAGCACAATGCCGTGATTGAGGCTAAGCCCAATTAAGGTGATGAAGGCAATTAACCCCGTGATGTTCAGGCCAACGCCGCTTAAACTCAATGCCAGTGCGCCGCCGGTAAAGGCCAAGGGGATTTGCAGCAGCAATAATGCGGGGGCCAGCCAATCATCAAACTGTAATAGCAAAATGCCGAGCATTAGCCCGAACGCGAGCAGGGCGGCTAGGCCGAGCGCCATACCGGTGTGGATCAGCTCGGGATACAGGCCGCCTACGGCCACCCGATAGCCTGGGGGGAGGGGGATTGTTTTGAGCGTTGTGTTGATGGCTGACATGGCATTAAGGCTGGTTGGCGTGGCCAGAATATCCAGCGCCCGCGCGCCATTAATATGGCGAATTTGATTGGGGGTTTGGGTGAGCTCAATATGAGCCACTTGCCCTAACGTGACTATTTGGCCGTTTGAGTTAAGGGTTTTTATGGGTAAGGCGGCCAGTGCTGCGGGGCTTTGCGCGGGGGCATCGGCAAGGCGGATATACAGCGACAGTGGCCAGTTGCCCTGCGGGATTGTCGCCAAAACTTGTCCGGCTATTAAAGGCGTAAGCTGGGCAACCAGTGCACTGGGCGTGAGCCCGTAGAGCGCCATCGCGGTGGGTTTGGGTGAAATAACAAGCTGATTGATCGGATAGCCATCGTTGTTAAACACATCACTCAAGCTCGGCACATTTTGGCGTAAGCGCTCGGTGATGGTGTGGGCGAGTTGATGCAGCACGCTAATATGTGGCCCAAATACTTGGATAACAAAGGGTTGTGGTAAGCCCGATAAGCTCTCGCCGACCCGTTCAATGGTGGGGGTGTCGATGCTGGTTTGCACACCGGGCAGGGCGCTTAATGCGCTAAGCCGTGCGCCAATGGCATTTAAATCATTGGTTTGCGTTTTTTTGTTCAGCACGATTTGAATTTCACCCGCATAGGCAGGCTCCGTATAGGCTGTGCTGGCTGCTGAACCGATGCGGGCAAATACATGCGCCACGCTGGGGTCTTGGGCTAGGCGCTGAGTGATTTTATCTACAGTGGCTTGGGTTTGGGTGAGCGCAGTGCCGGGCGGCAGGGTAAAGCTTTCCAGCATGACGCCCTCATTGGGCAGAGGCAAAAAGTTGACTGTCACCCATGCCATGCTAATTAAACTTATGATAAGTAAACCAATACTTGCCGCTAAACTCCGGCGGGGAAAGCGGAGCGCCAAGTGAAAAAGCTTGAGATTAGCGCGATACAGCCCAGCGATTACCCCTGCGCTTGCGCTTTTTTTCGGGCGGGAATCTGGTTTATAGCGCAGGTATCGATCGGCTTTTAGCAGGCCTAAGCCTAAGGGAATTAAGGTGAGTGAGATAAAAAGCGAGGCCAATAGTGCAAAGGTCATCGCTAAGGCGAAGGGCAGAAAAAATAGCCCCGCTAAGCCGCCCACGAGTAGGAGCGGTAAAAACACGGCTACAGTGGCGAGTGTGCCGCTGACATCGGGGCTGGCGATATCTCGCAGACCGCGCCAAATGCCCGCCCAGCGTGCATCGCCTTGCTCCCAGCGATAGGTAATGCTTTCCAGCACAATAATGGCATCATCAGCAAGCAAGCCCACCGCGACAGTCAGCGCGCCTAGGGTGAGTAAATTGAGGCTTTGGCCCGTGGCATAAAGCCCAGCAATGCCCAGCAACAGCGAGAGCGGGATGCTCACCCCCAGCAGCCATACCCCGCGCCCACCGCCCAGTAACCAAAATAAAACGAACACGGCTAAGGCGGCACCCAGTAACAGGTTGCGGGTTAAATCATCCCCAATAATTTGCACTAAATGGCCTTGATCGTACACGCGCAGCCAGTGCGCGCCCGCTGGTAATTGGCTGATGCTCGAATCAAGCGCGGCTTGTACGGCGCGGGTAACCGGTAAGGTAGAGGCGCCGGGTTGTTTGAATACGGTGAGGGCCAGCGTGGCGTGATTATCGAGCGCCACCGCGCTGTGGGTGGGCAAGGGCGCGCGAATAATCCGGGCTAATGCGCCCAGTGGAATGGGTCCTTGTGCGGTGGGAATGGTTATTTGTTGCAGAGCCGCCGTGTGATCGGGCTGGGCGCGGGCTTCAATTAATACATCCTGATGCCCCATTGAGAGGTAACCTAACGGTTTTAGCAAAACATTTTGTGTCAATGCTTGGGTAATCGCCGTGATTGCGACCTGATGCTCTTGCAAAGCCAGCAAATTGGGTTGCACCCACAGGGCAGGTTCGCCCCCGCCATAAACCAAAACACGCTGTACGCCCGCCACGGCGCGCAGGGTGGGCACAAGGTTGCTTTCAATTTGACGCTGCACCTCATCGGGTGCGGCGCTTCGGGGCAAAATGAGGCTGTAATCGGCCACCTCATTAATGGCATTGCCCATAATTTCTGCCAAAGGGTGCGCTTGGGGCGGCAATTGGCTGCGTGCTCGATCAATAGCCCCATTTACCATCTGTAAATCGAGCGTGGGATTGCTGTTTTGGGCAAAGCGGATATGGGTTTGTACTACGCCGTTGCCCACGGTTGAACGCACGCTTAAAACTTGGGTTAGGGCCAGTAACTCGTTTTCAATGGGTCGGGTTATCAGGTTTTCCAGTGCGGCCGTATTGGTGCCAGGTAGATGGGTTATCACGCTTATCTGAGGGAAATCAAACTGGGGCAGCACCTCAACCGGAATTTTAATAAAGGCATACAGGCTGTAACTAATTAATGCCCCATACACTAAGGCCCATACCACCGGGCGACGCAACAGGCGTTGCCAAGCCGGTGTGGGGGGTGAATCGGCTACGGGGCTTGAATTTGGCGTGGCCATGCTTAATCGGGTTGCTGATAACGCGTGGCAAAATTGCGGTGAAATTCGAGATAAGTTTGCTCGACTAACACCACGGTGCCCGCTTTAAGCCCTGATGTCACCACCGTGTTTTCGCCGGTGCTCGCCCCAATGCGCACAACTTGGCGCGCCCAGCCTGCGGGTTTTTTAACCAATACCCACCATTGGCCTTGGTCGAGTATTAGCGCGCGGGTGGGTACCAAGACCGCAGAAAACGGGGCGCCCACCAAGTGTACTTGGCCTGTTTGCCCTAATTGCCAGCGGTTGCTGGTTGGGGGCGGTAATGCCAAGGGTTCTAAAATGACCGGTAACGCGCCATTGCGCGCATCTTTTGGCAGGATGCTAACCACGCGAACCGCCACTTTATTAAGCGAATCAAGGGGTAGAAAAAATCCGCGCAACCCGGGTTTGATTTGGCTTAGCGCCCGAGGCGCCGATTGCGTTGGGAAAAACTGCGCCCGCAGCAACCCTTGGCTGGTGGGCGTTATCTGCGCGATAGCCGTACCGGTTTGCACAAAGCTGCCCGTGCTTTGTTCGATACGCGTCACAATCCCGTCGGTGGGTGCGTGCAGTATCGCCCCTTGTTCAAGCGCGCGTTGTTGCACCTTTTTGATGCGTAATTGTGCTTGTGCCTGCGCTAAATTTTGTTCGGCCAAAACCAAGGTTTGCTGGGTAATTATCTGATATTTAAGCGTTTTTTTGGCTATGCGTACTAACTGAATCGCCGTTTTTTCATTGGCCATGGCTTGCAAAACCTCGGCTTTTTGCTGTTGCCAAAGTGCTTTAAAATTAGATCCCGCTAACTGCCCTACCACCGTGCCTGCGGGCACCACTTGGCCTAGGGTTAACGATAAATAGGCTATTTGCCCCGGTTCATTAGCGCGTAACACCCCCGGTATGCTGGCTTCAATGTGCCCAAATCCTACGATAGATGTCTGCTGCGGGGTCATTTGAGTCGTTATACACCCCTGCAAGGCGGTGGCATCTGGTATTAACGCGGGTTCTGTTTCGGCCATTGCGCCGGTAGTGCCACTAAAAGCAAACCAAGCGAGCAGAGTGCACCTAACTAGGTACATAGCTTGGTTAAATTTCGGGGTGCGCAGGTGCAGCGGCGGATCAACGGGGTGGTTTGAGTCGTTCATGTCATTTAATGTGCCATTAATTAGCTTGGCGATGAATTACGATCTCGTAACCTCGACCCGGCTTCAATTAATGTCTTAAATTAGCATTAACTAATTTAGGTGGAAAAAATAAGCAAGGCAAACTATTATCAGGATCCGTTCAACAGGCAAAAGAGGCCTACCATGACTAAAAACATTCAAACCCCCGCCACTGAGACCATGCAACCCGCCCGCCGACATTTTTTAAGCACGGTGGCGGTTTCAGCAGCGCTTATCCCCTTGGCGAGCTTAGGTTTGGCCCGCATGGCAAATGCCGCCGATTTGCCGCACTTATCCCCAACTGACCCAACAGCAGTCGCACTTTCCTATGTTGAAGATGCGGCCACAACGAAAAATACGGCGTTCCAAGCGGGCAGTGCTTGCGATGGCTGCGCGCTGTACCAAGGGGACCGTAAAGCGGCGTGGGGACCTTGTGCCGTATTCCCCGGTAAAGATGTGGCGGCTAAGGGCTGGTGTACTTCATTCGTTAAAATGAGCTGAGAATGTTAATTCGTGTTGGCATTATCTTGTAGGCATTTGCCATCAGGTTAAATTACATTTTATAAATCATACAACCCCCTTTTTTTAAGGGGGTTTTTGATTACTTAAATTAATAAAATGATAAATCAGTTAGGGTTTTGTAATTTAAGTAATTGGGTAAATTCTTCGGCAGGCATGGGTTTGCCTGTAAAATAGCCTTGAGATTCATTACAGCCGAGATCAAAGAGGAGATCCTGTTGCGCTTCAGTTTCAACACCTTCGGCAATAGTAATAAGCCCTAAACTTTGTGCCATGGTGATAATGGTGCGTACAATGGCATGGTCTTCTGGGTCTTCTGTCATATCGCGCACAAAAGATTGATCTATCTTAAGTTTATAAAGCTTAAACCGTTTTAGGTAGCTTAATGATGAGTAACCCGTACCGAAATCATCAATAGAAAACTTAATGCCAAATTGATTTAAGGTGTTAATCATGGCAATGGCCGATTCAGGATTTTCCATGGTTGAGCGCTCGGTGAGCTCCAGCTCTAGATTTTGTGGGGGAAAATCCTGAGCTTTTAGTGTGGCCAGTACGCTATCGGCCAGTCCCGCTTGCCGAAATTGCAGGGCAGAGAGGTTTACGGCAATCAAAAAATCCGCATCAGCTATCGTGAGCCAAGGTTTAGCGGTGGCGAGTGCGGTGCGCAACACCCAATCGCCTAAGCTTAGAATGAGGCCGTTTTCTTCGGCGATGGGGATAAATTCAGCCGGTGAAATTTGGCCTAATTCAGGGTGATGCCAGCGCAGCAAAGCCTCTGCCCCCACAATTTTTTGGGTTTTAAGATCAATTTGGGGCTGGTACACCAGCTGCATTTGCTCCTTGACCAGTGCTTTGCGTAAGGCGGAATCGATTAGCATCACGCGGTTTGAGTGCGTTTGCATCTCGCTTGTGAAAAATCGATAGCCATTGCGCCCGGCTTCCTTGGCGCGATAGAGCGCAATATCGGCTTGTTTGGATAAGCTATCAAAATCACGACCATCCACGGGGTGGACGCTAATACCGATGGAAAGCGTGATGGTGAGTTCTTGATTAGCAATTTCAAAGGGCTGATTAAATGCCTGGATTAATCGGTTGGCCAGCCGGGTTGCGGCATCTGATTCACAATTGGGCACGAGCAAGGCGAACTCATCGCCGCCTTGCCGCGACAGGGTATCTTGTGGCCGCAGCAGGGTTAAAAACCGGTTGGCCACATTAATTAAGAGCTCATCGCCGGTGCTATGCCCCAGCACATCATTGATATTTTTGAAGTGATCAAGATCAATAAACATCAAGCATAGGGTGGTTCTGTCACGTTCGGCGCTGGTGAGCGCGTAATCAAAATGCTCAAGCATTAATTGCCGGTTCGGCAGACCCGTTAGGCTATCGAAATGCGCCAAATGCGTGATACGAGCCTCGGATTCTTTTTGTTGAGAAATATCGGTAATAAAACCCGTCCAGAGGGTGGCGCCATTTGGCTCGCGCTCTGGCAGGGCTTGCCCGAGCAACCATTGGGTGTGGCCCTGCGGATCGAGCACGCGATATTCATATCGCCAAGGGCTTAACGCGGCGGCCGATTTTTGAATTGAGGTTGATACCCCCGCCAAATCATCGGGGTGGATGCGCTTAAACACGGTGCTGGCATCGAGCTCAATTTCGCGCGGGGTGACATGATAAATGTTTGCCGCCCCTTGGCTTGCAAACGGAAAGCATGAGCTGCCATCGGCATTAAGCCTAAATTCATAGACAAGGCCTGGGACATGACTTGTGACTTTTTCTAACCGAGCGAGCGCGGTTTCGCGTTCATGCTCGGCTTTGCGGCGTTCGGTATCGCGCAAAAAGTTATCGAGGGCAAAGCTAATATCCATTGCCATTTCAGTGAGAAGATTTTGCGCTGGCTCGTCGAAGGCATTCAGTTCATCGCTATACACACTGAAGCTGCCAAAGACCTGACCATTTTGGTGCAGCGGCAGGCTGGCCATGGCGTGCCAATTGGCTGCTTTGCCTCGTGTGTGCCAAGGCACAAGATGGGGATCATTTTGAAAATCTTGCGACCAAAAGGGCTGATCGGTTCGAAGAGCCGTGCCAATTGGCCCATTGCCGCTGGGTTTTTTGGGATCGATGGATACATCAATCCCCTCGACATAATCTAAGCTATCACCATGGCAGGCCAGCGGTTTGACTTGCCCTGATTCGGGGTCTACTCGGCCAATCCACGCCATTTTCATGCCACCGAATCGCACGGCATCAAGGCATATTTGCGCGAAGAGCTCGTCTTGATTTGTGCAGCGCACAATCGCTTGATTGCATTGGCTCAATGCGGCATAGAGCCGAGTCATGCGCTGAATTTTGCTGGTTTGTGCGGTGCGGGTTTCATCTAGCTCGGCCAAACAGGTTTGCGTTCGGCTAAGCCAAGCCAGCACGCTATTTTCCTGCGATTTTTTAAGGGGAATGGGCGTGCGAAAATCGCCTAAGCCAATGCGGTTAAAGGTGTGATAAATGACCTCTAATTTATCGCCCAAGATGCGATTTAAAATACGATAAGCGCGCAGCCAAAGCAGAACTAAGGCCACACCGAGGGCGCTAAAGAGCCAGCGTAACTGCAGGGCGATTTTTTCAGCCGCCTGAACTTCTTGGGTGGTGCGAGCCAAAACCATTTCGGTTGTTTCGTGAATGGGCTGCATAATTTTGGCTTTGGCTTGGTAGTACGCTGGGCTTTGCAATAATTCGATGGCAGTAAGTTTGGTTGTGCCATCGGTCGCCGCGCTGTGTTCAACCATGGCGATGGCGCGATATTCCAGTTGAGTTAAGGCATCAGAGGCTTGCTTGGATTGGGTTAGGAGCATTAATTCTTGCGGGGTGAACTCGGCTGCGCGCATTTGATCGAGTAATGAGGTGGCATTGCGGTGCGGCGCGGCGGGCTCTGCGGCTTGCTTTTCTGCCCGATTCTCTGCAAATAAATCCCAAAAATTATCTCGGGTTTCATGTGTCGGCGGGGCATTGCCGTCTCGCGCATCCAAAATTTGTTGATACATTTGTTTGAACAAAGGCTTGCCGGTTGCCACATAGGCGCGCGCCATGCGGGTTAACTCATCGGAGGATTGTTCTAATTGCCCTATAAGCTTTAAGGACAAAAAACGTTGGTCATTGGCATGATCAATCGCCTTCTCGGCGGCAACATAAACCATAAATGCGGCAGCCAAAATGCCATAAAGCACGAAAATAAGCCAAATATAGCGCGAAAAGTGCGTGTTTTTGATGATGTTATTCATGCCGTCGGCTAACCTTGCCTCTGCTGCTAATGCCTATTAGTAGGCTATCACGCCCGCTGTATTTTGACGCTGTTTGGTATCCGTTTTTTGGGTTATCTATTAAAAGAGAGTAAAGCGCGGCCATTATTGCGTTGTGCTTAATAAATGCCGCAGGGGGCGGGTATCGGGGGTTAGGCCGTGCCACCGGTAAAAACTCATCGCCGCTTGCTCAACCAGCATGCCTAGGCCATCAAACGCTTGCGCGCCCCGCGCTTGCCCCCAGCGCATAAATACGGTGGGCTCGGCGCCATAGGCCATGTCATACACCACGGTGTTGGCGTGGATGACCGCATCGGGCAAGGGGAGTTGGGTGTCACTTAAGCCGGTGGATGTGGCATTGATAATGAGATCAAACGGCTCGGCGGGAATGGCATCCAAGGCGCAGGCGGTTAATGGGGTTTTTGGCGCTAAATCGGCAAAATCTGCACTGAGCGCGGCGGCGGTTTGCTTGTGCCGGTTTGCGATGAGCAGCAGGGCGGGCTGCTCGGCCAAAAGCGGCGCTAAAACCCCGCGTGCGGCACCGCCTGCACCTAAGAGCAGGATTTTTTTTCCTTGAACCGTAATGCCGTGAAAGGCCAAATCGCGCAGTAAACCCACCCCATCGGTGTTATCACCTTGGATGGGGCCGTGCGGATCGTCGGGGAAAATCAGGGTGTTTACCGCGCCTGCCCGCGCCGCTTGGTCACTTAAGTGGTTGCATAGAGCGAAAGCTTGCGCCTTGAAGGGCACGGTGACATTCAAGCCGCGCCCACCCTGTTGCCGAAATGCCGCCACGGTGGCTTCAAACCCATCTAAGGGTGCCAAAATGGCCGTGTATTCCAATGTTATGCCGGTTTGTTCGGCAAACGCTTGATGAATAAAAGGTGAGCGGCTGTGGCCGATGGGATTGCCGATTACGCCATAGCGCGCTAATGCCGTGTGGGCTGCCACGCGCTTAAACCTTGAGGGTTTTAACGCCGTCGGCGGTTGCCAGAATCAATACATCAGCGGGGCGCAAGGCAAATAAGCCCACGGTCACAATGCCGGGGATGTTATTGAGCTCGGCTTCTAATTTGGCCGGTTCCATAATATCCATGTTGTGAATATCCAGAATTTGGTTGCCGTTATCCGTGATATAGCCATCGCGATACACCGGTTGGCCACCGCGTTTAACAATTTCGCGGGCGATCATGCTGCGCGCCATGGGAATCACTTCTATCGGTAAGGGGAATTTACCCAAACGCGGCACCAATTTAGTTTCATCGGCCACGCACACAAAGGTTTTGGCCAGGTGGGCGATGATTTTTTCACGGGTGAGCGCACCACCGCCGCCTTTAATGAGCTGCAAATGTTGGTTGGTTTCATCGGCGCCATCCACGTACACCGGCAGGTTGCTTACGCCATTTAAATCCATTACCTCAATGCCATGCGCCCGTAGGCGCTTGGTGCTGGCTTCAGAGCTGGATACCGCGCCTTCAATTTTGTGCTTGATGGTAGCCAGCGCATCAATGAAAAAATTCACGGTGGAGCCGGTGCCTACGCCTACGATGCTGCCCGCTTCGACATATTCGAGGGCTTTAATGGCGGCTTGTTGCTTGAGTTGGTCTTGCGGGGTCATAGAGATATTCCTTGTAGGATGTATTTGTCGGTGAGCCGCGCGGTGACGTGCTCCTGAATATCCCGCCATTCTGGCATGATAGCGAGATTCGTGCATCTCCGTGATGGACCCTTTCTCCGCTTGAATTTCTGATAGGAGCTGGCCTTGTCCGCATTATTACAAGATTACCTGCACCGAATTCTCACCGCGCGCGTGTACGATGTGGCGATTGATTCTCCTTTAACACACGCGTTACTGCTTTCCGAGCGCCTAGGGAATCGCGTGTTGCTCAAACGGGAAGATACCCAGCCGGTGTTCTCATTCAAGCTGCGCGGTGCCTATAACATGATGCACCGGCTGATGACCGAAGGTGCCTTGGGTCGGGGTGTGATTACGGCCTCGGCGGGTAACCATGCCCAAGGGGTGGCATTGGCCGCCGAGCGGTTGGGCGTTACTGCGGTGATTGTGATGCCGGTTACCACCCCCGCAATTAAGGTGGATGCGGTGCGGCGGCGCGGGGCGCAGGCGGTGCTGCACGGCGATACCTTCGATGAGGCCTTCGCGCATGCGCAGGCCTTGGTGGCATCAGAAGGCTGGGTATTTATTCCCCCCTTCGATCACCCCGATATTATCGCGGGCCAAGGCACTATTGGCGCTGAAATTTTGCGGCATCACCCCGATCATATCGATGCGATTTTTGTCCCCGTTGGGGGCGGCGGGTTAATTGCGGGCGTGGCTGCGTATGTGAAATCGCTGCGGCCCGAAATTAAGATAATTGGCGTGGAGCCCGATGATGCGGCCTGCATGGCAGCGGCGCTGGCAGCGGGCGAGCGCGTGGTGCTGGAGCAGGTGGGGCTATTTGCCGATGGCGTGGCGGTAAAACAGGCGGGGGCTTATCCGTTTGCGGTGGCGCAATTGGCGGTGGATGAGGTGATTACGGTGGATACCGATGCGATGACCGCCGCCATCAAAGATATGTTTGATGATACCCGCAGCATTAACGAGGCGGCCGGTGCGCTGGCGCTGGCGGGGCTTAAAAAGTATGTTAAGCAGCATGATTTAAAAGGCAAAACCCTCATTGCGATTGCCTCGGGCGCTAATATGAATTTCGATCGGCTGCGCTTTGTGGCCGAACGTGCTGATATTGGCGAGCAGCGCGAGGCCTTATTCGCCGTGACCATCCCCGAGCGGCCAGGTAGTTTTCGGGCCTTTTGTGAGTTACTGGGGCGGCGGCAAATTACCGAGTTTAATTACCGGTATGCCGATCAAACCCGCGCGCATATTTTTGTGGGGATTCGTTTAGATACGCCCACCGATCGCGCGGCAGTGTTCAATCACTTAAGCCACGCCGATTATCCCACCATAGATTTAACCGATAACGAGATGGCCAAGTTACATGCGCGGCATATGGTTGGCGGCCATGCGCGGTCTTTGGCCGATGAGCGGCTGTATCGGTTTGAATTTCCCGAGCGACCGGGCGCGCTGCTTAAATTTTTAACCCATTTAGGTGCCTACTGGAATATCAGCCTGTTT
>DZCK01000039.1:6409-13586 GCA_022730245.1 Halothiobacillus neapolitanus | reverse complement strand
GGTTATGGCGAGCGCAAGCTGTTTTTTTGCGCGGTTATCTTTTTGGGCTGCCCCAAAGTTTTGCTGATTTCCCATGGTTTTTCCTCTGTTTTTTTATTTGCGTCGGGTAACGCAAACAACATACGCAGCAGGAAATGGTTTGGTTGCAAAATTATTACAAGGTAAATCTATGTAAAAAGTGAGGTATTATCAGGCTTAAGGCTTAACTACTGGTGCGCAAAATGCGTTGTTTATCGCGCGCCCAATCGCGGTCTTTTAGGGTGGCGCGCTTATCGTGATCTTTTTTACCTTGGGCGAGGGCAATTTCCAGTTTGGCACGGCCATTTTTCCAGTACATGGCAGTGGGCACCACCGTAAAGCCTTGGGTGGCCACGGCGCCCATGAGTTTGGAGATTTCACGGCGGTTGAGTAGTAATTTGCGAATCCGCGTGTTATCGGGGCGAATATGGCTTGAAGCCTGCAACAGCGGGTTAATTTGGCCGCCAATCATGAAGGCTTCGTTGTTTTTTAACAGAATATGCGCATCGGTGAGTTGCACTTTGCCTTCGCGCAGCGATTTTACTTCCCAGCCTTCTAAAACGAGCCCTGCTTCGAACCGATCGGTTAAAAAGTAATCAAATTTTGCTTTTTTGTTGAGCGCGATGGTTGATGCGGCATTCGATTGCCCTGCGCTGGATTTTGAACCGGATTTTGCCATGGCCATCTATCTTATAATTGCTTGAACGGTGCCTAGTTTCGCAGAGTTGGGACGCGTCTGCACGATTTAGGCAGTTTACGCGTTGCACTGAATTTTTTACGTTATGATTTAGCGCGCTCAGATGGGTGTGGCGTGTTTCGGCAAGGGATGCCTGTGATGATTATTTATTCAACCTGAGTATTCTGATTGCCCTTATGACTACGATTTCCCGTCAAATTCAGGTGCCTTACACCGCCACACAGATGTTCGCTTTGGTTAATGATGTGGCGTCCTATCCGCAATTTTTACCGTGGTGTGAGTCTGCTCGCGTGTTGCGCGAAGCGGGCGATCAAATGGATGCCAGTATTGCCATGAAAGTGGGTAGTTTTCGTAAAGCATTTGCAACGCGCAACCACAATACCCCCGGCGAGAAAATCGTGGTGAGCTTGCTCAATGGTCCGTTTAAATCGTTGGATGGTTCGTGGGCGTTTTATGATTTGCCCGACACGGCTCGGGCGGATGGCTCGATGGTGCCGGGTGGATCGGTGATTCGGTTGGATATGACCTTTGAGTTTGCAAGTAAGCTGATTGATCTGGCGATTGGCCCGATTTTTCGGGAAATTGTGCGTAATTTAGTTGGGGCTTTTCAGCAGCGGGCAATTGCAATTTATGGTCAAGCGTTAACGCATGGACACTAACTTTGCAGCCGAGGCCAAGCCGAGTTTAATGATGGTTGAGGTTGCCTATGCCTTGCCTGAACAGCAGGTGATTTTGCCGGTGTTGGTTGCGATGGATGCCACCGTTGACATGGCCATTCAGGCCAGTGGGGTGTTGGAACAATTTCCTGATATTGATTTAACGGCGCAAAAAGTCGGGATTTTTTCGCGGTTAGTCGCATTAACGCAACCGCTTCAACCCCGCGATCGCATTGAAATTTATCGACCACTTCAGGCTGATCCCAAAACGGCACGTCGCGCGCGGGCTTTAAAAACGGCAGATTAATACGCGCTCGTCTTCTCGTCTTAAGGCCGTTTAAGCGGGTTATGAATGATATTTTCTGGCTGGGCGCCAAGGGGTCAGATTATTTCTCGGTCGATATGCGCGGCAGCAAAATCTGCACGCATAAGCCCGGATGATTGTCCGATAGATGAATTTCCCCCCGGTGGGCGGTGATGGTGGCCTGCACTTGCGCAAGCCCTAAGCCATTGCCCGGCAGGTTTCGAGCCGTATCTAAGCGCACAAATCTTTGAAATACATGGGTGTATTGCTCTGGCGCAATGCCGATGCCGGTATCGCAGAGCCGCAATTCTGCCCAGGTATCGAGCTTTGCGGTGCTCAGCGTAATACGCCCGCCGCGTGGGGTGTATTTAATCGCGTTGTCGAGCAGGTTGCTTAACGCTTGCGCCAGTAAATCGCGATTCCCCGAAATGATGAGCGGAGCCGGGCAAGCGGTGTGCAGCCGAAGCCCTTCTTCTTCGGCGCTGGCTTCATAGAGCTCGCCCATATCGCGGCATAGCGCGCTCAAATCTTGTGTGCTGAAGGGAATGCGTTGTATGCCGGCTTCTGCTTGTGAAATGGATAGCAGGGTATTAAAAGTCGATAAAATGCCCTGCAAATCTTCGACGCTTTCGGTGAGGATGTGCTGGCAGGGTAGCCGCTGATCGTGATCGAGCAACGCGACCTCTAGCCGGGTGCGCAAGCGATGCAGCGGGCTGCGTAAATCATGCGCCACATTATCGGTGACTTCGCGCATGCCTTTCATGAGGGCGTTGATGCGATCCAGCGTTAAGTTTAATTCGATGGCAATTTCATCAAATTCATTGCGCCGCTTTGAATGCACGGGCAGGCGTTCGGTTAAATCACCTCGGGCAATTTTTTGTGCCGCGTTGCGAATTTGATCAATTTGTTTGAGTGCAGCACGCCCCATGACTACCCCGCCGAGCAGACCCATTAGGGTAATCAAGAGCAGGGCGAATAGGAATAAACTGCCAATGTATTCGCTTAAATCTTCTTCATCGGCCAGTTGCTGCCCCACTAAGAGCCAATTGCCATTGGGCAGGGCGTGCACTAATACCAGCACATCAAAATCATCACTGCGTTGGTGCAAGGCTGGGGGAATGGCCGAATCATTAATATCAAAACGCGCACTGCCATCGCGGCGCGCAATGGTTTGGGGCCAGTGCAGCAGGTTGCCGGCCAAAATTTCTCCGGCAGGATTCGATAACGCGACAATGCCGCCACGGGTTCGATCAAAATGCTGAATTTCTTTAATGCGATCGATTAAATCGTGGGTATCTCGGCCATCGATGTGTTCAGTGGCGTCGGCATCGGGTTCAAGCAGGGTGGCTAAATCGGTTTGCAGGGTTTCGGTGATGCGTTCGGTCAGGTAGTTTTGGGTGGAGGCAAACACAAAGCCTAAAACAACAGCGGTGAGTATGCTGAACGCCAGGGCATACATGAGCGATAGACGAAATACGGTGGTGCGAAATAATCTGGGTATGCGCATAGGGATGGGTTTTTGACCGCTTATTCTTCGGGTATAACGCCTAATCGGTATCCCGCACCCCGAACGGTGTGCAGCAAGGGCAGGTTAAATTCCCGATCAATTTTGCGGCGTAAACGGGAAATATGCACTTCAATTACATTGGTTTGCGGGTCAAAGTGGTAATCCCATACTTGTTCCAGCAGCATGGTGCGCGTCACCACTTGATCGGCATGGCGCATTAAGTACTCTAACAGCCGAAACTCGCGCGGTTGTAGCAAAATGCGCTGATCGGCGCGGGTGACGCGGTGCTTGTTGCGATCCAGCAGCAAATCGGCCACGGTGAGGGTGTCGTTATCGTGGCCTATGGCCTGCGGCAGGGCGCGTCGGGTTAGGGCATTCAGCCGCGCGAGCAGCTCGCCAAAAGCATAGGGTTTAACCAAATAATCATCCCCACCCACGCGCAGGCCGTTAATGCGATCATCCACCTCGCCTAAGGCCGATAACACCATCACCGGTGTGGTTTTTCCCGCCGCGCGAAAGGCGGCAATTAAGGCCAGCCCATCGAGTTTGGGCATCATGCGATCGACAATTAACACATCATATTGGCCGGTAATGGCCATGTGCAGGCCGGTTTCGCCATCGGCAGCCAAATCGGATTGATGCCCCGATTCACTCAAGCCTTTATTAAGATAATGCGCGGCGCGGGTGTCGTCTTCAACGATGAGTATTTTCATGCGTTCATCATAACGTGTCTTTTATCGAAACAATCATGACCAAATGGTTAGCTTCACGTCTGCGGTTCAATGGGAATTGCGTGTATTCTTGCACTTTGTTTTGAAATGGCTAATAGCATGAATGAGCATCCGCGCGCCGCTTCTGTGCGCATTTCTTGTGTGGTACCCGCGTTTAACGAAGCGCAAAACCTGCCGAATTTGATTGCGCAATTAAGCGAGCAGCTCAACGCGTTATCGCCGCAATGGGAAATTATTTTAATCGATGATGGTAGCAACGATGCCACGCGGGCAGTGTTGGCCGACTATGTCGCGATGCCGGGTTTGGTGGTGCTGCATTTTTCACGCAATTTTGGCAAAGAGGCGGCGCTCAGTGCGGGGTTAGATCAGGCGCAAGGCGAGGTGTGCTTTATGCTTGATGCCGATTTACAGCACCCTGTTGCCATGATGCCAAAAATGCTGGCTGCGTGGCATGAGGGCGCGCAGATGGTGTATTTGGTGCGTGAAAATCGCGATGATGAACCGTTTTGGAAACGTTGGGGCTCATACCTGTTGTATCGCTTAATTAACTTTGGTTCTGCCGTGCAAGTGCCGGAAGATGCGGGCGATTTTCGCCTGCTGGATGCCAAAGTGGTTGCCGCCTTGCGTGCTCTGCCGGAGCGCAATCGTTTTATGAAAGGGCTATATGCCTGGGTTGGGTTTCGCACACTGGCGCTGCCGTATACGCCGGATGCCAGAGCCCATGGCACCACGCATTATTCGGGCATGCGGCTCATAAATTTGGCGTTAACCGGATTAACGGCTTTTTCTAACATGCCGCTGCGCTTGTGGAGCGTGTTTGGTTTCGTGCTGGCGATGTTGTCATTAGGGTATGGCGGGTATGTGAGCTTGGCCTATTTTATCGAGCAACGCCCCGTGGCGGGCTGGACGACTATCGTAGCGGGCTTAATGTTTTTTGGCGGCATTCAACTGATTTCGATTGGAATTTTGGGCGAGTACTTAGGCCGCGTATACGATGAAGTTAAGCAGCGCCCACGCTATTTGGTTGAAACAAAAATAGATAATAGCCCTTGGTCGGGCGCACCAACCGTGCTTAAGCCGAGTGGCTCTGGTGAAGTGGCCCCCAAAAATCATGATTGAGCGTTTGTGGGGGCTGATGATGCGGCTGCAATCGCAGTTGCTCTTTATTGCGGTGGGTGCCGCTGCCGCAGGGGTGCATTTATCGGTGGTTTGGCTCTTGGTGCATTTTGGTGCGATGTTGCCGTTAGTGGCTAACCCAATCGGGTTTTTTATCGCCTTTTGGGTCAGCTTTTTCGGCCACAGGCACGGCAGCTTTCGCCGCGAGGAGCCGCATGATTTAACCCGAACCTTGCCTAGGTTCGCCTCGGTGGCCGTGGCGGGCTTTTTGGTGAATGAGGCGCTTTATGCGGCACTCTTGGCTTATACGCCTCTGCCTTATGCCGTTGCGCTGTTTTTAGTTATTGGTTTTGTTGCCGTTTTAACCTACTTTTCTAGCAAATATTGGGCGTTTGCACCGGGCTAAATTGCAGGTTAAAGCGCGGTTTTGGGCGCTTTTTACGGCGTGCAGCCAAAGCAATAAATGGCCGTTTTCTGGTCTTGCGCGCGGGGCTGCTCGGCGGTAAACACGGGCAATCTTTGCGCTTCATCCCGATGAATAAATACCCAAACCGGCGGCGCGGTGCCCGCATTGGCGGCTTTTATCATGTCATCGAGTGCGGTGGGCGAGATTAAAATTTCTTTTGCCGCCGCACCATCAAATTTGCCCGAGGTATAAAGCTCGGTACCCGCGCCATCGGATTTGAAATTATTTGGGTTGTCCCAAGCGCCGGTCACGAGCACCGGCTGCGGGCGATTTAAATAAAACGGCACACTAAAATAGTAATAGTTGTAAAACACCACCCGCGCATTGGCGGCAATGAGCGGTTTGACTTCTAACGTGATATTTTTATGCGATTTTTTATCAATATAGGCAAAAATAAAGACTGAACTTAAGCCCAAAAATGCCCCGAGGGTTGCCAAGGTGATGATGCGTGTGTGCCAGCGCCGAAGGTTTGGCGCATTATCGGCGCTCCGCTGCAACGCTTGTTCCAGCATGAGCGTGAGCAACAAGGCAATGGCCGGCACGGTGGGTAAAATATAGCCAATGAGTTTTGAGGTGGGGAGTGAAAAAAATACTAAAATCGAGGCCAGCCAAATTATTCCGAGGCTTTTTAAATCGCGGTGCTCAGCGATTTTAAGTTGCTGCCGTGTTGCCGGATAAGCACTGAGCAGCAGCATGCCGACGGCCCAAGGCAGCAAGCCGCCAAATAAAATCATCACATAAAAATAAATGGGTTGCGGGTTGTTAAAACTGCTATCTAAATAGCGATCAAACTGCTGATAAATAAAGGTGTAGTGCAAAAATCCGGGGAATTTGAGTTCCATCAGCACAAACCACGGCAGCACAATGGCTAAAAATACCGCAAGGCCGGGCAAGGAGATAAGCCGATACAAATGGGTAAAGCGGCGATGCCATAAAAGCCAAAATGTAATCACCATGCCGGGCAGCACAAAGCCAATCATGCCTTTGGTCATCATGCCTAAGCCGGCGGTGGCATACGCCAAAATCAATAGTTTGGTGGCCGTTTTGCCAGCCATGAGCTGTTGGCTGACATGCGCTAATAATAAAATTGTAATGGCAATGAGCGAGCCGACCAGCATATCCATGCTGGCAAATTGTGCCGCATCGAAAAACAGCGGGAAGCTTGCCAATATCAGCAAACTCAAACCCGCTGCGCGCCGATTCACATAGCGATTTAAAAACCAAAACAACGTAAAGGCTGAGGCGAGTGCCGCCAGAAATGGCGCGGCCCGTGCGGCCCATTCATGCAGGCCAAAAACGGCAAGCGAACTGGCGGTTATCCAATAAAAAAGCGGCGGTTTATGAAAAAAAGGCAGCCCATCGAGCTTGGGTATCAGCCAGTCACCGGAATGCAGCATGGCCAAGGCCACGCCCACATAACGCCCCTCATCCGGCACAAACAATGGCCGCAAACCCAAAGTGGCGCCTACCCAAACAGCAAATAAAATAAACATCCAAACGGGATGCGCCAAAAGCCAGCGGGCGGCGCGGGTGAGGGGGGTTGTTCCTTGGGGGCTTTGGTTGGGCATAAAATTTGGCTCAAACGAGGTGAATCACGTGCGGCATAGTACCGAGAACGCCGACTGATGTCTTTTTGGCTTAGATTATTAGCTTGATTTTGTCTTAAGTTGATTTTTCATAAG
>DZCK01000039.1:0-6309 GCA_022730245.1 Halothiobacillus neapolitanus | reverse complement strand
TGGCGGCGAGACGTTAATTTTTTGGAGTATGCCCATGCGCATCGGCTTTTTTAGTACCAAGCCTTATGACAAAACCAGTTTTATCCATGCCAATGCAGCATTGATGCATGAGTTGATTTTTTTCGAGGCGGCTTTAAGTGAACAAACCTGCGCGCTGGCCTGTGATGTCGATGCGGTTTGCGTGTTTGTTAACGATCAAATTGATGCCCATTTATTGCGTTGTTTAGCGGGGCGGGGCGTTAAGGTGGTGGCGCTGCGGTGTGCTGGGTTTAACAATGTTGATTTAGCGGCTGCCCGCGCACTGGGTATTGCCGTCGTGCGGGTGCCGGCCTATTCGCCGTATGCCGTAGCAGAGCATGCGCTGGCTTTAATTTTGACCCTCAATCGTCATACACATCGCGCCTACAACCGCGTGCGTGAGGGCAATTTTGCCTTAAACGGTTTGCTCGGGTTTGATCTGCACGGCAAAACGGTGGGCATTATCGGCACAGGGCGCATTGGCGCCGTGTTCGCCCACATTATGCAGGGCTTTGGTTGCACACTGATCGCCTACGATCAGATCCCAAATAGCACATGTTTACAATCGGGCGTGCGCTATGTCGATCAAGATACCGTGCTGCGCGAGTCCGATGTGATTAGCCTGCATTGCCCACTCACCCCGCAAACGCAGCATATGATCGATGCGAGCAAAATAGCCCTGATGAAACCGGGGGTGATGCTGATTAATACCGGGCGGGGGGCGCTCATCGACACAAGCGCGGTGATTGACGGCCTTAAAGTGGGGCATGTCGGGGCGTTGGGGTTAGATGTCTATGAGCAAGAAGAGGCCTTATTTTTTGAAGATCACTCTAATGAAATTATTCAGGATGATGTGCTTGAGCGATTGCTGACCTTTCCCAACGTGCTAATTACAGCGCACCAAGGCTTTTTTACCCGCGAAGCTTTAGCCGCGATTGCCGAGACAACTTTGTTGAATTTAAGCCAAATAGAGCGGCATAAAGCTTGCCCTAACGCATTGTAACGGGCTTGTAGGCTATTGGGCTAAACGGTAATTTGCGCATTTAACCGGTGTTTTTAGATGGGTTCTTCATGAGTTTGTCATTTAACGCTTGTATTTTGGTTGTCTTGTATTCGCTTTAACAGATGGAGTTGCCATGAATGCGGCTGATGTACACCAAAACCCCGAGCAACTATTTGCCGCGCTTTGCGATGAAACGCGCTTGCGCATCTTAATGTTGCTGGAATCTGAGCCGCGTTTGTGCGTTTGCCACTTGCAAAGCTTGCTCGATAAACCCCAATCGACCGTTTCACGGCATATCGGCATTTTGATGATCGATGGGTGGCTGGAATCATCGCAAAAAGGCACCGCCAATCTGTACGCCTTACGTGCCGATCTGCCTTTGTGGATACGGGAAATTTTACGTCTTGCGCGCATGAGTTGGTCTTTGAGCGCCGAGGGATACCAAATACTTCAAGCGGCGCACACGCTCTATCGAGAAAACCACGCACTGCTCGCAAACGGCCAAACCGAGGGTGAAAACGTGGCCAATAGCCCGCCACCGGCTAAAGTATTTAACGTGTTGTTTTTATGTGTCGCCAATAGCGCGCGCTCCATCTTGGCAGAAGCTTTGCTCAATCGTTGGGGGCGGGGGCGGTTTGTCGCTTATTCCGCTGGGCAAAGCGCGGCGGTGGCCGTTCACCCCCACACGATTGACGCCTTAAAGCGCTTGAATTTGCCAACCGATCAGGCGCAATCCAAGCATTGGTCGGTGTTTTTAGCGCCCGATGCCCCGCCGATGGATTTGGTGATTACGGTGTGCGATACCCTGCTCGGCGAGGCTTGCCCCGCGTGGCCCGGGCGGCCTATTACCGCGCATTGGGGGGTGCCCGATCCGGTTAAGCAAATGGCCGAGCACCCTGAGGGTGACCCCATTGCCTTTTTTGTGGCTGCGGGGCGCACCTTGGAAACCCGCGTGCGTTTGCTCACGCAGCTATCCGATTACGCGATCGAGAAAATTCGTGTTCGTGATGAAATTCAAGCTATTGGTTTAATGAGTGAGTAAAAAAATGACAAGTCAAAAAACAACCAGTCAAAAAACAATTCGCGTGGCCATCAATGGCTATGGCCGCATGGGACGCTTGGCCTTGCGGGCGATGTTTGATCGCCCGGAGCTCGGTTTGCAAGTGGTACATATCAACGAAATCGCCGGGGACGCGCCGTGTATGGCGCATTTAACTGAGTTCGATTCAGTGCATGGCCGCTGGGCGCAGGTAATCACCGCCGATGCCGAGAGCATCACCATCAAGGGCCAAAAAATCGGATTTTCGATGCACAAAACGATCGATCCACTCGATTGGCGCGCCATCGGTGTGGATGTGGTGATCGAATCTACCGGTAAATGGCGCAGCTTCGAGCAAATTAGCGCGCATCTTGCTCAAGGTGCGCCGCGTGTGGTGGTCGCTGCACCCGTTAAACACCCCGATGTTTTGAACGTGGTGATGGGCGTGAACGATCATCTCTTCGATGCCAGCAAACATGCCATTGTGACAGCAGCATCTTGCACCACCAACTGCTTAGCGCCGATTGTGAAAGTCATGCATGAAGGTTTAGGCATTGTGCGCGGCACAATGACGACGATGCACGATTTGACCAACACCCAAGTGGTGGTCGATAAAGGCGACAAGGACTGGCGGCGGGCGCGGGCATCCAGCATGTCGCTATCGCCGACTACCACGGGGTCGGCCAAGGCAATTGGCGAGATTTTCCCGGAATTAAATGGCCTGCTCAATGGCTTGGCGGTGCGTGTGCCTTTGCTGAATGCCTCGCTTACGGATTTTGTGTTCACACCGAAGCGCGCTACTAACGTCGAGGAAGTGAATGCCCTGCTGCAAGCGGCATCAAGCGCTATGCCCGCTATTTTGGGCTATGAAACCCGCCCACTGGTATCGATTGATTTTGTGAACGATGCCCGTTCGGCGATTGTGGATGCGCCTTCCACGATGGTAATTGATGGCGAAATGGTGAAAATTCTCGCGTGGTACGACAACGAATGGGGCTACGCCAACCGCATGGTCGAGCTCGCATCAAAAGTAGGTAAGGCCGAACCATCATGACCGCCGCGCTGCGCCATTACCTCATTATTACCGGCAATTATTGGGCGTTCACCCTCACCGATGGCGCCATTCGCATGTTGGTGGTGCTGCATTTTTATCAAATGGGGTATTCGCCCTTCGCGATTGCGATGCTGTTTGTTTTTTACGAAGTATTCGGCATTGTTACCAACTTTGTCGGCGGTTGGCTGGGCGCACGCATTGGCCTGAATCGCACGATGCAAGTGGGCACGGCGCTGCAAATCGGCGCGCTGCTGATGCTCACCGTGCCCAACCCAATGCTGACCGTGGTGTATGTGATGGTGGCGCAAGCGTTATCGGGCATTGCCAAAGATTTAAACAAAATGTCGGCCAAGGCTGGGGTGAAACTGGTGGCCGGTGCCGCCGATGACCAGCTTTTTAAATGGGTGGCGTGGATTACCGGCTCAAAAAATGCGCTTAAGGGCGTGGGGTTTTTCTTAGGCGCGATGCTCTTGGCGTGGCTCGGGTTTCAGGGGGCAAATTTGGCCTTGGCTTTGTTGCTGGTGCTGGGCTTAATCGCCACGCTCACCTTGCCATCCGGCCTTGGGGCGATGAAGGAAAAAGCCAAATTCAGCGCTTTATTTTCGCAAGATCCGGCTATTAACTGGTTGGCGGCGGCACGGCTTTTTTTATTCGGCGCGCGCGATGTGTGGTTTGTGGTGGCGTTGCCCGTGTATTTGGTGTCTATCGGTTGGGATTTTGAATGGGTGGGTGCGTATTTAGCGCTATGGGTAGTGGGTTATGGTTTGGTGCAAGCCAGCGCACCGGCGTTATTGCGTGGTAATAAACGGGGCGTGGGGGTGCACACCGCCTTGCTTTGGAGCTTAATTTTAATTGCCACCCCCTTGCTGATTTGGCTGGGCTTGATCGTCAAACTTGATCCCAGTTGGGTGGTTACCCTAGGGTTAGCGGTATTCGGTGCCATTTTCGCTATTAATTCTGCTGTGCATTCGTATTTGATTCTGAATGTGTCGTCCATGGACAAGGCCTCGATGAATGTCGGTTTTTATTATGCCGCGAATGCGGGCGGACGATTGCTCGGTACGGTGCTTTCAGGCTATGCCTATCAAACCATTGGCATTGAAGGTTGTTTGCTGATTTCGGCGGTGTTTATTGGGCTGGCGGCGGGCTTTACGCTGCAGATGAGCCGTAGCCTGATGGCCAGCCAACATTAGATCGCAAGGAAGACAGCCGCCCGCTCGTTTGGGGCAGCTGCGTGCGGTGGGTTAAGCCCAATAGGGCTTGTAAAATGAATCGTGGGTGAAGTTTTCAATCCAAGATTCTTCATACACACGGCACAACCGATACATTTCATCCGTCGCATTAAACGGCATTAACGGTGGTTGATCCCCTTCGGTGATTTTGCCGTCTTTTTCTCTGAAAAATTCGGTGACGAAAATCGAGAAATCTTTAGGACCTGCTGCCACATAGCAGGTGTTCTGCATTTCGATGGGTTCGATCACGCCATTCCCCGCGAGCAATGATTTGATTTGCAATGCCACCATTTTTGCTTGGTTATTTGCCGAATAGCCCGATTTAGGCATGGGGTCGGCAAGGCTTGAATCACCAATCACATGCACTAAAGGATGCAGTTTGGATTCAAAGGTGGTGGGGTCAACCGGGCACCAGCCAGAGGCGTCGGTCAGCCCCATATCGATGGCGATTTTGCCTGCTTTCAAGGGCGGGATCAGGTTGATTAAATCCGCCTCGAATTTGCCCGCTTCGGCTTCAACGGTCATGGTATCGGCATTCACCTTCAAGACACGGCCACCTAAATTACCCGGAATCCACTGTAATTTGGCGGGCGTATCAAAGGTTTTTAACGTGGCGAGTTGCTCGTGGGTGTATTTAATTTGCGTGAATGGAGTGAAGTCTTTGGGTACGTTCATACCAAAAAACCGATTCCACAACTGCACCATGTTGTAGTCACCGGGGAAGTTGTTATTCACATCCAAAATAGTCACGCTGGGGTTCTTGTCGCCGCGTTCCAGCATCCATTGAGTGATTAAACCCGCGCGCTCGTAAGGGCCAGGTGGGCAGCGGAATGGCGCAGGCGGCGGCACAATAATGACTTTGCCATCCACGGGCAACGTGTTGACTTGGTCTTTTAAAAGCCGCAATTGGGCACCGGCATTCCAAGCATGGGGGATTTTGGTATTGGCAATTGCTTCGGTCATGCCCGGCACTTGGCTGTAATCGAAGGTGATGCCGGGGGAAAGTACAACGCGATCATAATTCAGCGTAGTGCCGCCTTGGGTGCGGACTTGGCGCTTATCGAAATCAATGCCGATGACGTTATCGAATACGAACTCGACACCGTAATAACTGCTCAGGTCATCGTAAGAAATATTTAAGGCCGAGTCGGCGATGTGATTCACGATGACTTCGCTCGAACCATAGCGGCGCTGATAATCTTTCTCGTTTTGCACGATGGTGACCTTCGTACCCGGATCGTACATTCGCAGGTATTTGGCGAAAGTCGCACCGCCCACGCCACCGCCCACAACGACCACATGAGCCTGTCCGGCGCTTGCTTTTTTCGCCGCAGCCAGCGGAGTTGCCGCTGCAGCGGCAGCGCTAGAAATTTTTAGGAATTGACGACGGTTTAACGCACTCATGATTTATTTCCTTTGACGATGGGTGGGTTTTCTGGAAATGAAGCAAAATAATCGGCCATTAACTCAATTTCCTTGGCAGTCAGGTTGCGGGCAATTGAGCCCATAACGGTTGATTCACGCGAACCATCGGCAAAGTTTTGCATGGCATGAATAAATTGTACTTTCGGTAATCCAGCCAAGGGTACCAACGCATCACCACGGGTGTAGCCCTCGGTGCCATGACAGCCCGCGCAGGTTTGTGCCAGCATAATTGCGGCCGTGGGGCGAGCGTTTTGCGCCGCATCGGGGGCGGCAAAGGCATTGGGCAGGGATGCCATGCCGAGTGAAGCGGCGAGTACTATGCCGCGATAAGCGTGTTTAATCATCAATCATTACCTCCTAAGAAGGGATCATTAGGGCTATTTAATTCACCAGACGTATCAAATGGTACGCGAAGCCCGTGGCAAGATATAAAAAATATCTATCTGGGTATTTTAATGAATAACGAGCAAACTGAAAAGGCTCGCTAGCAGCCTGTCGGACTTAATGCCTGCCATCGGGAGAAAAACGCCTGTGCGCA
>DZCK01000167.1 GCA_022730245.1 Halothiobacillus neapolitanus | reverse complement strand
ATTTGAATTAAGGAAGGCCGTATTCGATGTCACTGCATGAACTATCCATTGAGCACTTAAAAAAACCAGCCCATCGGGTGATCGGTTTAATCATTAAGACCATCGAAAAAAAAGTACGGCGCCAACGCTGGCTCATACTCCTGCAACATCACTCCAAGTTAGATGCCAATACGGCGCCCCCTGACCCGGAAGCCTTGCATGATTTTCGAGTGGAGTTGCGACATTTGCGGGTTTGGCTGGCACAATCGCGCGATTGTATCGCCACGCGCCGTACCGCCCGAAGCCAATTACGCCACCTCGCTCAGGCGAGCAATGCGCCCAGAGATCGGGCGGTTTTTTTAAGTTTATTGGCTCAAATACCCTTAGATGAGCCTTCCTTATTGCGCGCCGTTTTGCCGCCACCCTCAAATACCCTCGCATTCATTCCTGAGCTCGCAGCCCCCCTGCCCGTGCTGGCGCCACGCCGCCGCAAACAGAAATCTCGCCCTTTTGGCCTTTGGCTGGCCGAACACTTGCGTGATGCGCTGCAACAAAGCGATGCCTGCTTTAATGGTGATGAAGCCTGCCTACACAAGGCCAGAATCCACATCAAGCATCTGCGTTATTTAATTGAACCCTTGGCCGCGTTGCCGCCTATGGCTGAGGCAATCGCCGTATTGAAATCATTGCAAACAACCTTAGGCGATTTGCATGATTTATACGTTATGCGCCCGTTGATCGGGCCTTGGGTTTGCACCCAATTAAATGCCCAATTAAACGCACTCGCAAGCCAACCGGTCGTTAAAAAAATCCAAGTTCAACAGGCATTTAACCCTGCCCGCGATGAATTTATCCGCGCGCTTAATTGGCAAGCCCCGCAGTATCAAGCGGCATTAAGGCAGTGGTATGCCGAGGCGACAAGCCGCCGCATATGTTTAGATACCCGCATCCATGCCGTGATCGATCTTTTAACCGCGCATGGGCAAGCTAAATCCTAAGGCGATCGCTTAAATAGATCGCATAACCCGCAACCACGACTTCACCCCCGCCACATCGTGCAAATGGGCTAATTCCCGCTCAAGCCTTGATGATTGTCGCCGCGCGGCTTGAATTTCTTGCGCCAAAAACCGCACGGCTGTCGAAGGGGTTAAGTGCGCTGCCGAATCAATGCCATATTCGGTATGAAAATCAAACGCGGCTTGTTTTACCTCGGCAGTCAGCGTTTTAAGCTCGGCTTTTAGGGTGAGAATAAACCGCTGCAATCGATCTTCACTTAATTGCCCCAGCGCCGATGGATCTAGAATCGCTATTTCGCTTTGCAGTTCAAGTAACTTAAATAAATTATTATTTTCATAAGCTTGGTTAGCACGCTGCATTAAATCTGTTTTACGCAAACGCTCAATGGGGTTCGGCTCGCGATCGGGGTGCAACGCACTGGCAAGCTTACGGTACACCTCGCGGATGGATTGGCTCATTTGCTGAGCCTCAGCTTGCAAGCGATTTTCTTTTTCAATTTGTTTTGCTGATTTTTTCGTTTTTGCTTGCCGAGCGGCTTGCGCCGCCTGCCGAGCTTGCATTTGGGCTTCGGCGGCGGCATCGATAGCGGCCAGCTGTTCTTCAATAATCCGCATCACCGCATCTGGGTTGCTCATGTCGAGATCACAAGGCAAATCTACCCCGGCCATTTGTGCCAGCAATGCCTTCATGTGTTCCTGTTCGGCATCGTCTGGCTCAAACCGGGCACGAGCTTTTTCGGCATGCGCTTGATATTTATCGACCAATTGAATGAGTTGCTCATCTGCCCGCGCCTGCTCGCTGTGCGCGGCAAGAGACAAGATAAGATCAACTATATGATTTCGATCGGTTTTACTAAAACCTTTTTGATCAAAAGCCGCATCCAGCCTGTAAATGATTTGAACTTTAATATCTTGCTGCTGGCGGATAATCGGCATGAGTTCCCGTTGATATTTTTGCCGGAAATTCTGAGCGGCTATAGCCCAAGCACCGAGCTTTTCCCGTTGAGTTTCTATTTGCTTGATGACGGCGTTAAAAGCCTGCTGCGTGGGTGAGAGTGCAGCCGCCCCATCAGGCGCAATGCAAACAGGCTGCGATTGAATGACAGGCGCTAACCCGTCGGGGCGTGTTTTCATAAATTAATCTTACCGAATGCCGGCGGAAGGCGCCGTGAGGCGGTGAATTTAGATTTTATCTGATGGGATTTTATCGGGTTGAATTTTTCATGGACATTGCCTATCCACTCGAAAGTCACCAATACCGGTTGTTACACCACAACCCAGAAAGCACACTTTATCTAAAGAGGCGGCTTTGTTAATTTTCACCAAGGCAATTTCACGCACGGCAACTTATCGGTGGTTTTGAACATTTCGGCTTAGAAGCCGAGGTTGCCGCCGATTTTGCCTAAGTCGTTCTGCGCGTGCATTTCAATTTGTAAAATGCCAATTCTGGTGGCGGCATAGTATGTAGAAAATATGTTTTAAGTGTAGGGTCAGAAGTGTTTTTACGATTAAAGCTTAACTAAAATAACAGGTAACGGTACCCAGCCGCCTTCACCGTGCGAGAGAGAGGGTGAAATCAATCCAGCCGAGGAAAATCAACTGGGGAGTGTTTTTAGCCCGATTGGGTGAACAAGCAGCAGCTTTCAGGATTAATGCTCCGAGGATACCAAGTAGCACAAAGGGCAGTGAACCTGCCCTTTTGTTTTCAAATCGATTGGTTACATGCATGCACGATTTAAAATTTATTTAAAACTGCAAGAATATCTTAACGGGTTCGCCGTTGGTAAGAACCTATAGCAACCAAACCGATCAGCGTGGCCAACAATACCAACGCCCAGTCTGACAGTGTCGGAATCGATGCGAGCCCAAATATCTGAGAACTTACCGACGATTTA
>DZCK01000038.1 GCA_022730245.1 Halothiobacillus neapolitanus | reverse complement strand
GGCCCCGTGTGTGAAACCGGGGACTTTTTAGGCCATGCGCGTGCGCTGGCGCTTAAAGAAGGCGATACGGTCGCGATTTTGGGCGCGGGGGCGTATGGCTTTTCCATGGCCTCCAATTACAACACCCGAGGTCGCCCGGCGGAAGTGCTGATTGATTCAGGCCAAGTGCATTTGATCCGCGCGCGGGAAACCGTGGAATCTTTATGGGCTAATGAGCGTCTAGCCCCGTAAAACGCATTGGCTGATGACCGCAATGGCCGATGACCGCAATGCAATTCATCTTTATAGTTTTGTTCTATGAAAATAATTGAAATTTTTAATTTCAAACCCAAGGCGGCTTCGCGTACTGTCATCAAACTTCAATGAAGTTGTTTTTTACTCAATCACCCGTTTTATTTTAATAAATTAGCTCAAGGAACTCATCATGCTCGAAAATCGTGAAGGCCAACGCGTCCCCAATGTCACATTCCGTACCCGTCAAAACAATCAATGGGTCGATGTCACCACCGATGACCTGTTCAAAGGCAAAACCGTGGTTGTTTTTTCATTACCCGGCGCGTTTACGCCCACGTGCTCATCGAGCCATGTGCCCCGTTTTAACGAATTGGCGCCTGTGTTGTTCCAGCATGGGGTCGATGACATTCTCTGCTTATCGGTTAACGATACCTTTGTGATGAACGAGTGGGCGGTCGATCAAAAAGCGGAACACGTTCGCTTTATCCCCGATGGCAATGGCGATTTTAGCGCGGGCATGGGCATGCTGGTTGATAAAGAAAACTTAGGCTTTGGCAAGCGGTCATGGCGTTACTCCATGCTGGTGCGCGATGGTGTGGTTGAGAAAATGTTCATCGAGCCGAACGTCGAAGGCGACCCGTATGAAGTCTCCGATGCCGATACCCTGCTTGATTGGTTCGCACCGAATGCCGTAAAACCCCACTCGGTAATGCTGTTCTCGCGGCGCACTTGCCCGTTCTGCGCGCGTGCCAAGGGCCTGTTGCACGATGCGGGCATGGCGTTTGATGAGATTTTGGTCGGCGAACAGGTTAATTTGCGCGCCTTGCGGGCGGCAACGGGTTCAGAATCCGTGCCGCAGGTATTTATCGATGGCCAGCTGATTGGCGGTAGCGATAAATTAGCCGAGTGGATGGCCGCGCGGTAATCGCGTTTCTTGACTCGTTGGATCTGGGTGCCGGCTCTGGCCGGTATCGAGCCCCCCAAAGATAGGCTGTGAATAGGGCGGCCCGCATAAGTTTGTGTCTTTTTTTTGGGGGGGGGCGGTCGCAACCCGTTAAGCGCGGCCTTTCGCGTTTTAGTTTGGTAAAAATTAGGAATATCTCCATGAATACCCCTCAAGATACCCCCGCACCGACCCATTTTGACTTGATCGTTTTGGGCGGCGGCTCGGGCGGCCTTGCTATCGCGGAGCGGGCCGTGCAATACGGCAAAAAAGTGGCCGTGATTGAGCCCGCGCATTTAGGTGGCACCTGTGTCAATTTGGGTTGCGTGCCGAAAAAAGTCATGTGGTATGCCGCCAATATGGCGCATACCCGGCACGAGGCGACAGGCTGGGGCTTTGCGCCCGTGCATGATCGTATCGATTTTGCCAAGCTCGTGGCGGGGCGCAATCAGTTTGTCGAAAATATTCGTCATTATTGGGAAGGTTACGCCGTGGATTTGGGGGTTACCGTGATCGCTGGGCGGGGCATGCTGCGCTCGGCAACCTCGGTTGAGGTGAACGGTGAAACCTACACCGCGCCGCATATCGTGCTGTCTACCGGCGGCAAACCGTTTGTGCCCCCCGTGCCTGGCGCTGAGTTGGGGATTAATTCAGATGGATTTTTCTCGCTTACCACCCTGCCCGAGCGGGTGGCCGTTATTGGCGGCGGCTACATTGGGGTTGAGTTGGCCGGGGTGCTCCGCTCATTGGGTAGCGCGGTCACCTTGCTCGATATGCTTGATTCGGTGATTGCCCCGTTTGATGACCTGTTGCGGGATGTGGCTGCCGAAAATCTGCGTAATTTAGGGGTTGAAATGCACTTGCCGTTTCGCGTGCAGCAGCTGATTCAAACCGAGGCGGGCAAGTTTATCGAATCGGCTCAGGGGGATAAGTTAGGCCCCTTCGATACCATCATTTGGGCGGTGGGTCGCGCGCCGAACACGCGTGATCTGGGTCTTGAGGCAGCGGGTGTCGAGGTGCTAAAGAATGGGGTTATCCCCACCGATGACTATCAAAATACCAACGTGCCCAGCATTTTTGCCATCGGCGATATTACGGGCCGCGCGCCACTCACACCGGTGGCCATTGCCGCAGGTCGGCTGTTGGCTGAACGGCTCTATAACAATAAACCCAACGCAAAGCTTGATTACAGCGACATTCCCACCGTTGTGTTTGCCCATCCACCGATTGGCACGGTGGGCTTAACTGAAGCGGCGGCCCGCGCTGAATTTGGCGAAGCGGCTGTCACTATTTATGAGACCCGTTTCACACCCATGCGCTACGCGCTTTCGGCGCAAGGGTTTAAAACCGCGATGAAGCTTGTGTGTGTGGGCGAAAACCAACGCGTAGCCGGCGTGCACATCGTAGGTGATGGCGCCGATGAGATGCTGCAAGGTTTTGCGGTAGCCGTAAAAGCGGGCTTAACCAAGGCGCAATTTGATGCCACGGTGGCCATTCATCCCACCGCTTCTGAAGAGTTAGTCACGCTGAAAACCCCGCGCAGCAACACCTAATATGTTTTTAGAAACCCGCCATCTGCGCACGATTCGCGCCATTGCCGAAAGTGAATCGTTGGCGCTGGCGGCAGAGCAGCTCCATCTCACGCAGTCGGCGCTGTCGCATCAAATTCGCGCCATTGAGGCGTATTACGGTTTGCCCTTATTCTCGCGCCGGTCGCGCCCCATGCAGCCGACGCCAGCGGGGCGGCGTTTTTTGCAAGCGGCAGCGCAGGTGTTGCCGATGATGGATGAGTTAGATCGCGATTTGCGGCAATTGGCCGGTGGTGACACGGGGCGCTTGTTTATTGCGCTGGAATGCCATTCGTGTTTTTCATGGTTGCTACCCACCTTAGATGCCTACCGTGAGCAATGGCCGAACATTGATACCGATTTATCGCTCTCACACAGCTTTGATGCCTTGGATGCGTTAATGCGGGGGCTTGTGGATGTGGTGGTGAGCTCCGACCCTGTGGATAACCCCGAGTTATGCTTTGTGCCCTTGTTTCATTATGAGATCGTGCTCACCCTAGCCCCCCAGCACCCCTTAGCGGCAGAAGCGTTTATCACCCCCATGATGTTGGCCGATCAAACGGTGCTTACCTATCCTGTGAGCCGCAACCGGTTAGATATTTTTTCACGATTTTTAGAGCCTGCGGGAATTGAGCCTGCGTCAACGCGCAGCTCAGAGCTTACGGTCATGATTGCGCAATGGGTTGCTAATGCACGCGGGGTTGCGGCATTGCCCGCTTGGGCGGTGGCCGATGAGCTGGCTCGGGGCGCTATTGTGATGCGCCCCTTGGGAGCAGAGGGCATGCATGCCACTTTGTACTTAGCCTTTCGTCGGCCTGAGCGCGATTTGCCTTATGTGGTGGCCTTGGTGGAAGCAGCGCAGCGCTCGGCGCGCAAAGTGCTGTCCGATATTCGGATTGCCGTTTTGTAGATTAAGCGCTGGGCATGGGGGCTTGTGACACGGGGTTTTTTTCGGCCAATAAATCACCTTGAACCCAAGCGATGCCGGCTGAACGTGCTGCGGCAAGGTGCGCGGGCGTTTGGATTTGGGTGGCGATGACCGTCACCGATAGCGCGCGTGCCAAGCCGAGCAAGCTATCGACAAAGGCACGATCTCGCGCAATGCGTTCATGATAACTCAGCCAATCGGCATCAATTTTGATGTAATCGACCGCATATCGGCGCAAATGCTGAAAAATCCAATGGCCTGAGCTCGCGTTTTCAATGGCGAACTTAAACCCATAGCCGTGGAGTGATTCAATAAAGCGATCCAGCATCGTAAGGTCCGCTAACGATTCGCGCTCGTTTAGTTCGAGCACTAAACGATCCCGAGTAACCCCCGCCTGATCGGCGCTTTGCGCAATGCGTTCTAAAAAATTGGGTGCGCGCACGGTGCGGGACGAAATGCGCACAAACAACAAGCGCTCACACTGCTGTACCGCCGGTGATTGCAAAAGAGCCGTAATGACCGAGCGATCGAAGGTTTCAATCTGCCCCCGCCGCTCAATTTGGCTTGCAAACTCTTGAGCCAGATGCCAACGCCCCTCGATTTGTACTTGCGCAAAGAGCTCAATAGCAACTCGTTGCAACAAAAGTTCCGAGCCTGCCTCGGTGGGCGCATCTTGGGTGGCAAAAATGGATTGATAAAACAGTGCAGGTGGCTCGTTGATGAGGGTATCGACCAGCGCTTGCTCATCCATCACAAGGGGCGGTACTGGATTAAGCGAATCTTCGGGATTGGGGAGCGCGTATTGGTTTTTACCCGCGTTTTTTGCACGGTACATTTGGTTATCTGCCATAGCGAACAGGCCGCGAGCCGTGGTTGCGTGGGTGGGTCCAATGGCAATGCCAATCGACATAGAGGCGCGTACCGTTTGGCCATCGGGTGTTTTTATGGCCAAATTACGCAGGCGATGCAGCAGCCTATCGGCCACCATGCGGGCTTCTTTCTCACCGGCCTCGGGCAAGATGGCCGCGAACTCATCCCCGCCATACCGCGCGACCATATCCCCCGCCCGCATTGACTCTTGAATTTGCTCTGCCACTTGGTGCAAAAACAAATCACCAAAGGCATGGCCATGGGTATCGTTGATGGTTTTGAAATTATCCATATCAATGACGAGCAAGCTGAACAGGTAATCGTGGCGTTTGGCGCGCCCTACTTCGTAGTCCAATAGCGACCAAAACATCCGTTGGTTATAGAGCTGAGTGAGCGGGTCGCGCGTGGCATAAAACTCCAGATCCTCGGTGTGTTTTTCAATTGCCCGCACCGAGCCGACCACATTGAGCATGGTGGATAATATGGATTCGATAACCAAGCGGGCGACGGCAGATTGATCGTGCTCGAGGGGTAAAATTAATCCCACCACGCCACGCATGGGCGGCGTATCCATCGTGAGTACTTTGGTGCGAATCTCAAGCGCGCGGGCATTGGTTAGCACGGGGCGGTTGGTGGGTTCAATCGCATGCTGCCTTGGCACTAACGCGGCTGCCGCCACCCCGAGCGTTTCACTCACCTGTTGTTGTACACGAAAACTTAACGTGGCCGCGACGGCTTCATCCGTGGCATCGAACCAGAATAGCTCAACACCGGGTGGGCGATCCCCCACCGCAAACGCGGTAAAAACACCGTGAATGGGCAGCACGGTATTAATTTCCTGCAGTAAATCGCGCACATAACGCCGCCAATCACGCACCACATCGGAGGTAATCACAAAGCGCTCAAGCAGGCGGATTTCAAATTCCAACAAATTGCGGTCAACCGCCAGATTGCGCAATTTGTCGGTGAGGGTATCGACCTCAACCAGCACATCATCGAGTTCAGAGAACCCCGTGTGTGCATCGCTAAAGCGGATATGCGCCAAATCTTCCACCCGTTCGACCTGGCTAATGGCCGATTTCAGCCGCTTGAGTGATCGCCCCATGCGATCCCCCAGCAAAAGGGCAATCAGCAAGGCTGCGAACAAAGGGATTGGCATAATGACCAAGAGGCGATTAAAGAGGTCTTGATGGGCTTTTTGCGTGAGCGCGGCAACGGGTTGGGCGATAGAGAGTACGCCCAACACATTGCCCGCTGTTGCGTTGGTATGGCAACGCAGACATTGCGCTTCGGCAATTAAGGGGCGATCGTAGCGGATCACGCCCTGGTGCATTTGGCTTAGGGTTTGCCCGGTAGCAAACACCGACATGATCTGCGGATCGGCATCGGGCTGGGTGATAGAGCCAAATAACTCGATCACTTTGCTGCCCCGATAAAGCTCAATTTGCGCTCCATTAACGCCGCCTTGGCTGCGAATGGTTTGCAAAAATTCGTTGAGCTGCGCGCGTGTCCAGCCTTGGCGCATTATTTGAAGCATGGCATTGAACGTGCCATCAGCCAGAGAGGCCGACATCTCGGTGGCAGATTGACGTACCGTGCGATCAAACACATCGGCGGTGGCCCAATACATGGCCAGCGCGACCAAAATCGATACGGCCAAGGCGGCTGCCATAATTAAAAGCCGAATGGAGCGCAGCCATCGTGGAATCAAAGCGTTGTCCTTGTCATGAACTGTGTGGGTTGCTGTTTTGCAGCAAATGAATCTGTTCTTCCAGCCGCATTCCCTCGGGCTGAATAAATTAGCGCTTTAGTATAATCAAAAATTCCCGATTAGAAATTAAGGTTTGTTGGGGGGTATTAATCCGGCGTTAAGGCGGTGGGTGGCGGCGTGTGGGTGGCAGAAGGCGGTTCTTCTGATTCAGGCTCAGGCTCGGGTGGGCGCTCAATGCCGGTGGCCAACCACTCGCTTAATATTGCACGCGCTTGGGGCACGCCCACCCCGCGCAGCCCCGAAAAAGGCAGCCATTGAACGGCCGCCAGTGAGGGTTCTCGTTTTAAGGCGAACACCGCCTTGCTCACTTCATTTTGGCTGAGTTTGTCGCACTTATTGAGCAGGCATAAAATGGGGAGCGCTCGGCCCAATGCGTATTCGATCATTTGCTGATCGGTTTCTTTGAGCGGGTGGCGAATATCCATAATAACCACCACCCCCGCCAACGAACGGCGCTCCGCAAAATAGGCGGCCAAGGCATCGCCCCAGCGTCGGCGCATTGCCTCGGGTACTTTGGCATAGCCATAGCCGGGTAAATCGACAAACCGCCGGGTTTCGTCGGTTAAGCCAAAGAGGTTAATCAGTTGGGTTCGCCCCGGTGTGCGCGAGGTGCGTGCCAAGCTTTTTTGCCCCACGAGCGCGTTGAGTACGGTCGATTTGCCTGCATTCGAGCGGCCTGCAAAGGCGATTTCAGCGCCGAAATCATCGGTCAGTTCTTTAGTTGACGGTGCGCTTTTAATAAAAAATGCCGTCCGGAAGTCAATCATCGCCTACGCTCTCTTTGGGAAATTCCTCGTCATCATACGCCCCCAAGCGCGCGCAGGCGAAAATGCGGCGCGCCGCTTGATAAACCCAGCCTAGGTGGGTATTGATGGATCAGAATCCCACGCGGCGGTTAACACTGTTAAACTGCAGCGGTTTTTGGGCGATAAAACCCCAAAAGGGCGCCTTGATTAAGATCCGCGCGGTGCAGTTAACTTGAGGTTGATCGCATCGGGCGAGGCTGAAATTGCCGCCTGCTTGCCCACCCAATGTGGGATGTTTTTGAGTTGGGATGATTTTTGAATTGATTTTGCACAGGTGCCCTATGAGTCAGTTACGTTTACCTAATGTTGCTTTTATGCTCCGTCAAACCGCACTTAAAGGCGTTTTGGCTTTTAGTTTGACATTGTCCGGCAGCATGGCGGCGCTGGCGGGCGGCGATATTCAGGCCGGCTTAGAGGCCAGTAAAACCTGTGCCGCCTGCCACGGTGCCGATGGCAACAGCATGGTGCCGATGTTTCCCTCCATTGCGGGGCAAGGGGCGGGTTATATCGCCGAGCAGCTACACGCCTTTCGGGATGGTAACCGCGTTAATGCGCTCATGAGCCCGCAGGCTAAGGCACTCACCGATCAACAAATCACCGATTTGGCTGCGTATTTTGCAGCGCAAAAACGCGTGGTAAAAACGGCCAGCACGGATGATTCCATTCCCGGCGCGCACTTATGGAAGTTCGGTGGCCACGCCAACACAATTGCGGCTTGCGCGGCTTGCCACGGCGCCCAGGGCCAAGGCAATCAACCGGCGGGATTTCCTGCCTTGCGCGGTTTAACCGCGCAATATGTGCTTGAGTCACTCATGGCCTATCGCAACAATGAGCGCAAAACCGAGCACGCCGACATTATGGTTAGCATCGCATCAAAGTTAAGCGATGATGATATGCATGATCTGGCCAAACATGTGGCGACATTCCCATAGCGTTGGATGGGGTTTTTAAGCTAATCACAATGCGGTTTTTAGCCGGTTTCTTTACCCCTTTTTCGGCGCAGGGTTGATAACCGAGTGCCAAGCTTGGGAACTTGTGATGATTGAAGCGCTCTCAACGCTTCAAGATAAAATTTTAACTGAATATTTGACTTAAATTAGACCAAAGGCAGAGCGCATGTCCGATTCCTTGAATATTCCTAATCCGCCCCCTTCTAAGGCAAATGCCACGCCGGAAGCGCCGATTCGGGCAATGCAGACCCCGGGGCTCACGAAGCGGATTTTGCTCTGGCTCACGTCGATGAATTTGGCCGTGACCTTGCTCGTGTTTTTGGCCATTGCATCGGTGATTGGCACCGTGCTTAAACAAAATGAATCGTTTAGCAGTTATTTGGACGTATTCGGGCCGTTCTGGTTTGCGGTATTCAAAAATTTATCGCTGTTTGATGTGTATTCCGCGACTTGGTTTGTGGCGATTTTACTGTTTTTAGTGGCCTCCACCTCCTCGTGCGTGATCCGCAATGCCCCCAGTTTTTTGCGCGATATGCGCAGTTTTCGTCTCAATGCGCAAGAAAAATCCCTGCGCGGTTTTGCGCACCAAGCGGAGATGCGCACTGAGTTAACCCCCGCGATGCTCGTTTCGCGTATTCAGGCATCGCTGAAAAGTGCGGGTTTTTCGAGTCGAGTGAAAGCAAGCGCGAACGAAACCTTAATTTCTGGCCGTAAAGGCAGCATTAACCGCATCGGTTATGTGTTAACGCACGTGGGTATTATCGTGATTTTGCTGGGCGGCCTGCTCGATAGCAAAATGCAGCTCAAGTTGATGGACGCGCTCGGCATGGTTAAGGTCGAAACGGCCAACATTCCGGTCAGCGAAGTGCCTGCAACGAGCAAGGTGCCGGTGGGCGGCCTGCAAGCTTTTCGTGGCACGGTGAATATTCCTGAGCACAAGTGGGGCGATGTGGTGTTCATCGGGCTTAAAGACGGCTATGTGGTGCAAGAACTGCCGTTCAAAGTGTTCGTCAATAAATTCAGCATAGAGCATTACGATACGGGCATGCCCAAGTCGTATATGTCGAACGTGACGCTCACCGATAAAGCCACAGGCGCAGAAATCACCAAAACCATCGAAGTGAACCATCCGGTGCATTACATGGGCTACAACATTTTTCAATCGAGTTTCGGCGATGGTGGCACCAAGCTCAAAATGGAAGCCTGGCAGCTGAATGGTAAAGCCGGTGTTGCGCAACCGATTGATTCTGCCGTGTTCGATAAAAAGAATTTCGATTTTAACGATCAGAAATACCAGCTCGAATTTACCGATTTCCGGATGTACAACATTAATCCGGTGGTGGGTGCGGATGGTTTGGTGCACCAAGTCAATTACGGCCCCTCTGTTACCTTTAAGCTGCGCAATGCCGCCGGCGAGGCGATTGAGTATCAAAACTACTTTCTGCCGATTACCTTTAAAGATCACCAATATTTCTTGAGTGGCGTGAAGCGGAGCATTGGCGGCCAGCAGCAGTTTTTGTATATTCCGGCCGATCAGAACGGTTCAATTAAAACGTTTATGGCGTTTTTAGCGACCTTGTCAGATCAAGCCAAAATGCAGGCTATTGCCGCGCAGTTAATTGGCGATGCGGGTCATGCGACGGGGGCGGATGCCAGCGCCAGTGCGCAACTTACCCAAGCGGCCAGCGCGTCGATTGCCCAGTTGGTGGATGTGTTTGTGCGTCAAGGCTTTCCTGCGATGCAGTCTAAAATTGCCACGGCCTTGGCCGAACGCAAGTTGAGCCCCGAGGCCAGCAAGCAGGCAGAGCAAGCCTCTATCAGCGTGGTGCGCTCTGTGCTGGAGCGCGCGTTTCTCGATACCTTAACGCAATTGGGCAATAAACAAGATTTTACCGATAAAGATGCTAAATTCTTCGATGATGCGATGGATGCCATATCGGCCTTGCCGGTGTATGGTTCACCGATTTTGGTTCAGCCCGTAAGCTTTGAGCAGATTCAATCCACGGGCTTAGAAATATCCCGCGCGCCAGGGGCAATTTGGGTCACCATCGGCTCGATCATGCTGGTTTTGGGTATTTTTATGGGCTTTTATATTCACTACCGCAGGCAGTGGATATTGATAAAACCGGAAGGCTTTGGTGCGCGGTTGCTGGTCGCGGGATCAGATGTGCGAAAAAATATTGATTTTGATCGGGATTTTGCCCTCTTTTGCGGTGAACTTATGACGATGACCGAGTCAAAACCATTGAATGAATCCAGCCCGACGGGATCGGGTGCACCGGGTAGCCCCGCTTAAAACTTGTCTTTAAGCTTGGTGTTGTCGCTTTAATGAAATAGCCATGGGGCTGCTAATTGTTTCTGTCTTCAGGAGTAACTGATATGTCTGTGCCGAAAGAACACATGATGCCGATGCTAGATGCATCGATGAACAAACCCATGGCGCGTTTGCGCCTCATTGATGGCATTTATGCCTTAATTCTCTTAGCGGGTGCCTATTACGCGTATGCAAACTACGGCCCTGCGATGGGTTCTTATGGCTCTGGCACACTTTGGGGTGCGGCGGTAGGTTTGGCGTTTTTGGGTTGGCTTTGGCCAGCTACGCGGATTTTGGTGGCCGTAGTCGCGGTTTTTTCACTGCTTACTTTGTATCAATACGGTTTATATACCCCGGGCGGGGATGCGGTTGGGCGCATTAAGCTGCACGATATTCAGGAAGGGCATTTCTTTCTGACCTATTTCTTATCGAGCCCAGCGGCCACCATGTGGATGGTAACCTTATTCGCCTTGGCCATGCCCACGTACTTTTTTGGTTTGTGGCGTCGGTCTGAGTTCACTCTTAAAGTCGGCAGTGCGTTGGTGTGGAGCGGCATTGCCATGGGCTTTATCGGGTTTTTTGCCCGGTGGCGTGAATCGTATTTAATTAATTTTGATTACGGCCATATTCCGGTCAGTAATTTGTATGAAGTGTTTGTGGTGTTCAGCGTGTTCACCTCAATTTTGTATTTGTATTATGAGCGTCGCTATAAAACCCGCGCTTTGGGCGGTTTTGTGATGACGGTGGTCACCGCCGCGCTCGGGTTTTTAATGTGGTATCAGTTCGCGCAGTCGGCCAATACCATTGAGCCTTTAGTACCTGCCCTGAAAAGCTGGTGGATGAAAATTCATGTGCCGGCCAATTTTATTGGTTATGGCAGCTTTGCGATTTCTGCAATGGTCGGCGTGGCTTATCTCATCAAAGAAAAAATGGGCGGCGATGGCGTGAATGATCGCCTGCCTTCGTTGGCCGTGATGGATGACATCATGTACAAATCCATTGCGCTGGGTTTTGCCTTCTTCACCATTGCAACCATTTTGGGCGCCATGTGGGCCGCAGAGGCTTGGGGTGGCTATTGGAGCTGGGATCCTAAAGAAACTTGGGCGCTGATTGTTTGGTTGAACTATGCCGCTTGGTTGCATTTACGGTTAAGCAAAGGCTGGCGTGGCACCGCGATGGCGTGGTGGTCGGTTGGTGGCTTGCTCATTACCACGTTCGCCTTCCTTGGGGTGAATATGTTCCTATCCGGCTTGCACTCCTACGGTAAGCTCTAAGCCGTTCAATCCATCCCCTCGGCGGGGATGCGCTTAAAACAGCCCCGCCCATGCGGGGTTTGTTTTGTCTCTGGCGAACATCCGGCGCTTTGGGTTGTCTATGCCGTACAATCTTCGCAGAGGCAGCATTGGGTGGGGCGGCACACGCGCTTTGTTTAACAAAAAATTGATGAGGTTTGCTATGGCAATTGTGAATTTGGGTGCGTTAACTTGGGCCGCGTTGGCGCGGATGGTTGTCTTAGGTTTAACTCTTGGCATGTTGCCTCTTTTTGCAGCGCAAGCCGCCGATGGGGTGGCGACACCTGCGATGGGGGTTAAATTGCAAGAAAATGTAAATTATCGCGCGGTGATAACCGACGAGGTGCCGCCTAAAGGTAAGGTTTTGGTGCAGGAGCTTTTTTGGTATGGCTGCCCGCATTGTTTTCATCTTGAGCCGGCGGTTGATGCGTGGCGTAAAACCCTGCCCGACAATGTCGAATTTGAGCCGTATGCACTGCCTTTAACGCCGGCTTGGGTGCCTTTAACCAAGGCGTTTTTTGCCGCCAAACTGCTGGGTGTGTTGCCGCAAACGCACCTGCAAGTTTTTGCAGATATCCACGTTAAAAATATGCGCCCGACCACGAAAGAGCAAATTGCAGATATGTATGCCGATCTTGGCGTAAATCGGACGCAGTTTTTACAAATGTATGATTCGTTTGGTGTCGATAACGCGGTGCGTCAAGCCCAAGCGGTGGGTCAAGATGCGGGGGTAACCGGCGTACCCGCATTATTAATTAATGGCAAATACTTGGTAACCGGTGATATGGCTGGCAGCAATGAGGCCATGTTGCCTATAGCGAGCGCGCTGATTGCTAAAATTACCGCCGATCAAAAGAAATAATGGTGACCCAACTCTCGAAGTGGCGCTTAACGGCGCGTGGCTTAATGCAAATTTTGGAGCGGCAGGGATGACCAACTCGCTGTTAATCGAACGCAGTGCTAATCAGAGTGCCGCGCCGATTCCTTCGGATCGCGGGGCGGGCGCTAACCCTTCAGACGCCCCCACCTTGAAGCTTTTGTCGTACAACATTCAAGCAGGTATTGGCACGCGGCATTTTCGGGATTATGTGTTGAATGGCTGGAAGCATGTGCTGCCTTTTCCCGAACGCATGCACAATTTAGATCGCATCGCGCAACTGGCGGGTCAGTTTGATTTAATCGCCCTGCAAGAAGCCGATGGTGGCTCGCTGCGCAGTCATTTTCTTAATCAGATTGAATATTTAGCGCTCAAATCGGGTGTACCTTTTTGGGCCTCGCGGGTGAATCGTGATTTGGGCCATTGGGGACAGCATGCGTTGGGCTTGTTGGCTCGCTGCGAGCCGATCAATGTGGAGCGTTATGCCCTGCCGGGGCGCATTCCGGGTCGGGGCGTGTTGCTGGCTGATTTTAATTGGCACGGCCAGCCGCTGCGGGTGCAGGTGAGCCATTTATCCTTGAGCCAGCGCGCGCGCGGGTTGCAGCTGGATCGGGTGATAAGTCGGTGCAATGAGCATACGGGCCTTAATTTAGTCATGGCGGATTTTAACTGCACACCCAGCAACCGAGATTTGCAACGGTTGTGTATTGAGGCCGATTTGAAGCTGCCGCCCTTGCCACCCAGCACGTATCCGAGTTGGCAGCCCAAGCGTGCCATTGATCATATTCTGGTGAGTCGTCGTGTTGAGATTGAATCGGTGGCGGCGTTAACCTACGGCGTTTCCGACCATACCCCGCTGGCCATGGCGGTGCGTTTGCCATCGTTAGAATATAGTAGCCCGCGACAAATGTTTTAATGCGTTGAGGATTGGCGATGAACGAGAAGGTAAAAACGGATTACCGCGAGAAATACGAGCAACTACTGGCTGAATTTAGTGCGCTGGAGTTAAATGAACAGCGCCAGCAAGATTTACTCAGAAGCTTGCTCAACCGGGTATTGTTCGCGGTGGATAAAGCCTA
>DZCK01000166.1 GCA_022730245.1 Halothiobacillus neapolitanus | reverse complement strand
TAACCTTCCTGACCGCGCCCGATTATGAAATGCCAAAAGACGCCAATCTCGACAACCTGTACACGCTCTCGATTCAAGTTTCAGATGGAATATTGACTGCCGCGCAAGAGGTTGCCGTAACTGTCGGCGCGGTCAATGAACATGCGCCCGTTTTTACATCCCCTGCAAGTTTTACAATTTTGGAAAACAACACGGCAATTACAGCCATCACCGCCACCGATGCCGACCTGCCCGCCCAAGCCCTCGCCTACTCCATCAGCGGCGGAGCGGATGCGGCGCTCTTTGCGATCAACGCTGCAAACGGCGCGTTAACCTTCCTGACCGCGCCCGATTATGAAATGCCAAAAGACGCCAATCTCGACAATATTCACGAGGTCATTATGCAAGTTTCAGATGGCGTATCTGCCAGCCAACAAACTATTTTTATATCCGTTACCCGCGTGGAAAATAGCGAAGGGGCGGTCAATCTTCATTAGCAAAGCGGAGCGCGTGGAGAACATGATCTACGCCTTTCTTTTAACCGCCAGCATGGTCAAATCATCACCCAATGCAACCGAGTCTATAAATATATTCAGGCGCTGCTCCACCAAATTTAGGGTTTCATCTGCCGTATGGTTTTGAGCAGCGCCCAGCGCTTCTATAACGCGCGCGTCACCAAATAGTTTTCCAGCGGGAGAGAAGGCTTCAGTCAGACCATCGGTGTAGAAAAATAACATATCGCCTGCGGCAAGCGAGATGGTACGTTCTTGCATATTCTGTTGCGAGACCACGCCCAGCGCAATGGCGGTGCGGGTCAGTTTTTCCACCTCACCATTCACCTTTGCCCAAAACGGGGGATTATGCCCCGCGTTCACAAATGTAAAATCGCCGCTTTCGGTATCCAACACGCCATACACCGCCGTGACAAACATGCCCTGGCGGGTATCGGGCAAAAGTTGATCGTTTACGCGGCGCAGCGCCTCAAGCGGAGAGTGCATCTCAATCACTGCCGCGCGCACCAGGGTACGGGTGAGCGCCATGAACAAAGCGGCGGGCATACCTTTATCTGCCACATCGGCAATGAACAAGCCAATTTTATGGTTGGGCAGTTCCAGCACGTCGTAAAAATCACCGCCCACCTGACGCGCCGTGCGCCAGCGTGCCGCAAACTGCCAGGCATCATGCGTGGGCAAAAACTGCGGAATAAAAGTCTGCTGAATTTGACGCGCCAAAAGCGCCTCAGTTTCAAGCCGTTCACGCACCACCATCTCTTGCTGCAACAAATCATTTTGAATGGCAAGCGCGGCTTGCTGCGCAATGCCATTAATAATCTCAATGCGGCGCGAGCGAAAGCGAAGCCCGTTTTCGGCTTCTTCGATGAGAAGGATGCCAAACCTGTCGTTTTTGATGGAGATCGGAATTGCCATTAACAGGCGCTCGGCATGAACCGCCTCGGCATCGGGTTGAATCTGCGCCCAAAAAATTGGGTCGGCTTTGGAAAAAAGCGAAGCCGCCTGCATTGCATTCTGCTCAGAGGCTGCGTCCAGCAAGGCAAATTCGCCCGGCTTAAATTCCTGTTCAAGCAGCGCGGTGTGACGTTCCAAGCCATAGGCATGTGAAATTTTAAAAGTCTCGCGCTCTCCATCCCAGCGGATTAATGCCACGCGCTGCACGCCAACCAGGATGGGCAAAATGCGGATAATGGAAGCCAGAATTTCATCCAAGTCATTCAAACTCACCACCGCCTGCGCCACCTGCAACAAAGCAGCAGAAGCATACGCCTGCTCTTGTGCGGCATCATACAAGCGGGTGTTTTCAATGGCAACCGAAGCGTAACTGGCAAAGGTGGTAATAATGGCTTGCGCCTCGTGACCATAACGTCCGGCGGTGTGATGCGCCAAAGTCAGCACGCCCAACGGGCGGCTGCCCACACGCAGCGGCGCGGCAATGGAAGAATAATTTTTTTGATACCCTGCAATTAAACCAGAGGGCCAGAACGGCTCTTCGGGGCGGCGAATTACGGGGGCATCTGCTGTAACCGCCTCAGACATGGCATACACGGCGGCAGGGTTGGAAATGCACACACGTTCCAGTTGAGCGGCATCTATGCCATGCACCGCAGAAAGGCGCAATTCGTCTTCTTGCAGCAGCCAAATGGCAGAAATATCAATCGGCAGGTTGCGATCCAACTCGGAGAGAATTAGTTCCAACACTTCGTACACGCCGGCATTATCCGAAACCAGCCCCGCCACATCACGCAAACTATCCGAAACCTGCCTGCGCCATTGCTCCGAGCGGTATAGGTCTGCGTTGCGAATGGCAGCCGCCATCGTATCTGCCACCGCTTCAAACATCAACTGATCGTCTTCGGTAAATGCGTTCAGTTGATCGGATTGAATATCAAACAAGCCGACTACTTTATCTTCAAAGATGAGCGGCACACATAATTCGGAGCGTGTGTTTTTGGGCGGCAGGGGCGAGGAGATATAGCGATCATCGGCGGTCACGTCATTAACGCAGATGGTTTTGCCAAGCCGCGCCGCCCAAACCATCAGCCCCTTGGGGGTATCCAGCGAGATGGTGTAGCCCGTCAATTTTTTACTGCGTTTGCCGCTGCCTGCTTCATACGCAATAATTCTACGGTTGGGGTGAACGGTGAACAAAGAAACATGGGGATACCCAAATTTTTGATGGATTAGGTCTGCCGCATTGCGCATGATGGTGGGCAAATTAAGCGTGGAAGAAACGCTCTTGCTCACCTCAGAAACCAACGCAAACTGGTCGGCGCGGCGGCGCAAGCCGCTATACAGGCGCGCGCCCTCTACCGCCTGGGCAATGTTATCTGCCAATGCGTTGAGAATGAGCAGGTCGTTGGGGTGAAAGGCGTGGGGCTGATTGCTTTGCACGTCCAACACGCCCAGTATGCGCTCTTCAATTTTGAGCGGAATAACGACTTCTGATT
>DZCK01000037.1 GCA_022730245.1 Halothiobacillus neapolitanus | reverse complement strand
GAAAATGACGTTTTATTTTTTAAAAACAATCGGTTGGATATTGTTCAGAGTCGACGAATTACTGCGCAGGAATCAAGGTAATGCCTTTAGGCAGCGCCGTTTGTTTGGCCGTGATATAGGCAGTGAGCCCCGCGCGCTCAGCATCGCAGGCAGGCAAGGCGATAATTTGATCGGCTAAATTACTAAAACTGACTTTGATGTCGCCATGGAAGAACCAGCCGCCCACACCCTGTGCGTGCGTTTTAATCAGCTCATAAGCGCAGGTGTTATTGGCCACCTTATCGATAACAACCTCTGTGCCATTGACGGTCACGGTCGTCGTATAGGTATGCCCTTGATCCATATACGCATCCATCAAAAATAACTTATCCCAAGCGCGCGGATTTTGGCCATTTAAAATAGCCTGTTCCATATAAAGGATATGGCTTTTAAGATTATCCGCTTGCTCCGTGGTTTGCGTGGCAATCGCCCAGCGCACGCTCATATTCGTATCATCAAACGTGGCAACCGGCGAGTTGCTGGTACCGGCCGTGGTATAGGACGCGTAATTGGCGGCTAAATACGAGATATACGACTCGGTCGGGGCTTTAGCGGCGGGCACGGCAGCAGCAGCGCCTGGCGCAGCGGCAGTACTTGGCGCAGCGGCAGTAGACGAACCACCGCCACAGCCGGTAAGTAACAGCGTGGCGGAGAAAACCGCCGTAACAAGCGATAAGCGCGATGGGATCATTTATTTTTCCTCAAAAAGACAACGAAACAAGCTGGCATTAATTTTTTTATGCCTAAACCAATTGCGCTAATATCCTTGAGGACTGTATCCCGCTTATGTCTGATGCGTAACGAAATGTAACCGCGTGGCTTTATGCCGCGCCCGTCTCGCGCGCGGCGGCGCGCCAGCCGATGTCTTCTCGATAAAAACCACCTTCAAAATCAATCGCTTTAACGCCCGCATAGGCCGCTACCTGCGCCGCGCGCACCGTATCACCCAGCGCGGTCACGCACAATACGCGCCCACCGGCGGTACACACCGCCCCATCGACAAGGCGTGTACCGGCTTGAAAGGCTTTAACCCCGGCAGGCAAGGCGTTTAATCCATGAATTTCATCCCCTGTGCGGATCTCGAAGGGATACCCTTCGGCAGCCATCACCACGCCCACTGCCGTTTGCGGATTCCAGTCACAGGCCACCGAATCGAGCGTGCCCGCGATGCCCGCTTCCAGCAAAGTCACTAAATCGGTGTTTAACCGCAGCATAATCGGCTGGGTTTCCGGGTCCCCAAAGCGGCAGTTAAATTCGAGCACACTGGGCCTGCCTTCGGCATCAATCATTAAACCGGCGTACAAAAAGCCGGTGTAGGGCACGCCCTCCAGCGCCATGCCTTTTACGGTTGGCTCAATCACCGTGCGCATCACGATGTCGGCAATCTCAGAGGTTACCACCGGCGCGGGCGAATAGGCGCCCATGCCCCCCGTATTGGGGCCGGCATCGCCTTCATCGCGCGCCTTGTGGTCTTGGCTCGTGGCCATCGGCAAAATGTTGTCGCCATCCACCATCACGATGAAACTGGCTTCCTCGCCCGCTAAAAACGCCTCGACCACCACGCGCGAGCCCGCTGCACCAAATTGGCCACCGAATATATCGGTGATGGCGGCTTCGGCCTCAGCCACGGTTTGCGCGACGATCACGCCCTTCCCAGCGGCCAGCCCATCGGCCTTAACCACAATGGGCGCGCCATGATCCCGCACGTAACTTAGGGCGGGCGCCGCCTCGGTAAACACCCGATAAGCGGCGGTGGGAATGCGGTGCCTTGCCAGAAAATCTTTAGTGAACGCCTTGGAGCCCTCCAACTGCGCGGCCGCTTGGGTGGGGCCAAAAATGGCTAAACCGGCATCACGGAAGGTATCTACCACGCCCAATACCAAGGGCGCTTCGGGGCCGACCACGGTCAGCGCCACGCCTTCACGCGCAGCAAAGGCCACCAAACCCGCAATGTCGGTCGCGGCAATCGGCACATTTTCACATTTGGGTTCTGCGCCCGTTCCTGGATTCCCCGGCGCGACAAACACCGTGGTCACACGCGACGACTGCGCCAATTTCCACGCCAATGCATGCTCACGCCCACCGCCGCCAATCACTAACACGTTCATAAACTCTCCCAAAACCGCACCCTTAAATCACAGACTTGAGGCGAGGCAATCATCAAAAAGTGGCTTAGTTTGCCACAAGCTGAGAGCACTACCTAAAATCGGCACTCCTTCCCGCAAGCCGCGTCAGCAGCGAGTGCACTGCGTTGGCGCCGGCGGATCGCTAAGCCTGTGGCAGCAGACCGCACCTCGCTCGTCGAAATGAATGTCGCACCGAGTGATGAGATGGGTTCGTAGTCGACCGCGCGCGCGCCGCAGCCTCGCCTTGGCGGCGCTTAAATTGAGGCCATACATTTGTGCAAATTGCGGCACAGTTTGCCCTTGGATATCGCAGGCTTGGATGATTGCTTGATCCTCGATCGTTAAGTTTTTGATTTGTCGACGTAGGCAAACATCCAATGAATCAATGGGCGCTTGGGTCTCTTCGGGTTCTAGCGCCAAATCTTCGGGCAATTCAACCCAAGGTTTATCCCGACGCCAGGTATCAATCAGCGCATTCCGCGCCACATGAAACAGCCAGGCGCGCGCATCGTCTAGCGCGCAAAAGGTATCTCCAGCGCGCAGGGCTTTCAAAAAAACATCCTGAATCACATCTTCAGCGCGCTGCCGATCGGAGGCGCGATTCATCAAAAAATAGAACAACTCCGATTGATGGGCGCGCCAAGCACGCAACACGCAACGATACGGCAAGGTTGAATCAGGCGATGGCGTCATGATGCAGGGTGCATTCCTTATCGCAAAAATGGAGAATTTCGCCCGCAATTATCCCTCAATAGACTCATCGTGGCACCAAGTTACAAATCCAAATCCCCTTGAATAGCGGCGATACCTGCTTTGCCGCAAATATCATCATTCTCGCCACCCGGGGCGCCGGAAACACCAATGGCCCCGACCATCGCACCTGCCGCTTCAATTGGCAAGCCGCCGCCGATCATCACCACGCCCGGCTGGCTCATAATGGCTTTTTCGGCAGAATCGGGCTTGGTGACATTGGCCGCGACCGCACTGGTGGCGGTACGCCAGCTCACCGCTGTGCGTGCTTTGCCGATGGCTACCTCGTAGGTATGCCAACCGGCCAGACGATCACGCAGCACGACCAATGGCAAACCGGAGGGATCGGTGACGGCCACCGTGATCGGCCAGCCGTGTTTGCTGCATTCTGTTTTGGCGGCTTCGGCCGCTTTGAGTGCAAACTCAGGTGTGATGATTTTCTGTGTCCACGTCGGTTCGGCATCGGCAGCCTGCGCACTCGTCAGCCCGCAACCGCCAGCAAGGCATAGGGCTAATACGGTTTTGGGTAAAGCAAAAAAACGGGATTGATGGACAAATTTCATGATTCGCACGCCTCAAAAAAAACGCAAAAGAACGACAGACTAGCAGCACGCCACGCCATCACAGCAAGAGGAAGTGCCCGAGGATGGCGTTTGCGTGCAGGCATTTTGTGCAGATGCGCCATCCAACCAAGCCATGATCGTCGCTTTATTCGGCACGCTGCCGCTATGCACGACCACTTCATCAATGACCACAGCAGGGGTGGACATTACGCCATAACGCATGATGGATGGATAATCTTCGACTTTTTCAAGCTCGGCAGACAGCCCGCGCTCGGCCAATGCCATTTCAATCCGTTGCGTGGTAGTTTTGCAGTTAGCGCAACCGCTGCCAAGGACTTTAATACGCATGATGGGACTCCTCTATGGGGTTAAAAAAACAGAACACTTACCGAATAACGGCATTAAACACATAGCCGACGATGATGATGCCGACCGACACAATGCCCGCGAATAGGGCGATGAGCTTAGGTCTCATAACTTTTCGCAAAATAAGGAACTCGGGCAGAGATAAGGCAGTGACGGCCATCATGAACGCCAGCGCCGACCCAATGGCCGCGCCCTTGGCGACCAAGGCTTGTAGCACCGGAATCATTCCCGCCGCATTGGAATACATCGGCACGCCAATCAATGTGGCTGCTGGCACCGCCCACCAGTGATCGCGCCCCATCAATCCCGCCATGAAATCTTGCGGTACATAGCCATGAATACCCGCACCCAGCGCCACGCCAATCAAGATGTATGGCGCTACTTTCCATAAGATGTTGTTCAAGCTGACCCAGCCCGCACGAAAGCGCATAGCCCAAGTCATTTTTTGATCGGGATGGGCGACATTCGGCACCTCAAAGACCCACGATTCAACGAGTTCAACCGGGTTCAATTTGCCAATCACCAGCCCCGCCGTGATGGCGATGGATAACCCCAGCACCAGATACAACAAAGCAATCTTCCAGCCGAACAGGCCAAACAGCAGCACTAAGGCCACCTCATTAATCATCGGCGCGGCGACGAGAAACGAGAATGTCACGCCCAACGGCACCCCAGCGGTGAGAAACCCAATAAATAAAGGAATAGCCGAGCAAGAGCAAAACGGCGTCACAATGCCGAGCAATGCGGCCATCACATTCCCCACGCCCAGTCTTTTGCCCGCGAGCAGCGCACGGGTTTTTTCCGGGGTGAAAAAGGTTTGTACAATCCCCGCCAAAAAGGTGATGAGCGCCAGTAACAGCAACACTTTGGGTACTTCAAAAATAAAAAACGCCAGTGCGCTAAATAAATGACTTTTGGAATCAAGCGGCACCCACGTCATCACCGCATCTGCGCCCGCTTGCAGATTCCAGTAAATAACAAACCAGCCCAGCACAAACAAGAGCGGCCATAATCCAGCGCGCCAGATGGGCGTGGGTGTTTTGGTAAATGAGATAGAACTATGCGACATGCTTCCTCCGGGTTGTCATGATGACCTTATTCAGAAGACGCAGAATGCGGCAAAAGGATGCACATTTTCAAACCCGCCCGAGCGATGACTCTGGGCGATGACTCCGCGCTATAATTCCGCCCATGATCGACATTGTGCTGTTTGAACCTGAAATCCCCCCCAACACTGGCAACATTATTCGCTTGTGTGCCAACACCGGCGCGCGGTTGCATTTAGTAGAACCGTTGGGTTTTTCTATGGATGAGAAAGCGCTCCGGCGGGCGGGACTGGATTATCACGAATTTGCCGAAATCAAAATTCACCCGAACTGGCCGGCGGCTAAGCGCGCGTTTGTTGGGCGGCGGTTGTTCGCACTCACCACCAAAGGCAGCGCGCCGTTTCATGATGCGCGATTTCTGCCCGATGACGTGTTGGTGTTTGGGCCTGAAACCCGTGGGTTACCTGCCGAGGTTTTAGATGAGTTTACGGTTGATGCCCGCTTGCGCCTGCCGATGCACGCGGATTCACGCAGTTTGAATTTATCGAATACCGTCGCGGTGGCGGTATACGAGGTTTGGCGGCAGTTAGGTTTTGTCGGCGCAGCCGAGCGGGATGTTCCATCGAAATGAAACCGCCCCACCACGCGGCCTGCTCTATGCGCGCCATCGCCATTGCCCACAGCCCGTTTAAAAGCCGGTTTGGCACACCCAGACAATCGGGGCTGGTGCCCGATGCGGTCGGCTGGATTGAACCCATTTCCCCGTGGAATCGCCAAGAAGCTTGGGTGGGAATCGAACAATACTCACATTTATGGCTGATTTGGCAGGTGCATGATCGGCCACACCAGCCGGTTTCGAGCGTGCGCCCGCCGCGATTGGGCGGCAATATTAAACTCGGCGTTTTTGCCACCCGCTCACCGGCTCGCCCCAACCCGATCGGCTTATCGCTCGTTAAATTGCAGCGCGTGGAGCCACGCAACGGCCATGTCATCATCCATGTCAGCGGGCTTGATTTACTCGATGGCACACCGATTCTCGACATCAAACCGCATATCGCCTTCACCGATTGCCCCAAAAACTCGGATAGTGGCATGGCGCGCGAGGAGCCGATACGCCTACCCGTGGACTGGACGCAAGTCCCAGATGATGAGCGCGAAACCATCAGCGCCAGCGAAAAAACCGTGATTGAGCAAACGCTCGCGCTCGACCCCAGACCCGCTTTTCACCACGATCCCGAGCGGGTGTATCACTGTCCGCTTTTTGACTGGGATGTTCGGTTTTGCGTGCAAGACGCCATCATTATCGTGAGGGGAGTCGACGCGTTATCAACCAACGCGCCACCCAACCAAGCCCCCAGCCCAAACCATACAGGGCGATAAACGTGGGCAAACCAATCCAAAAATAAGCGGCCCACCAACTTAACCCCCTCAGCCATGCGCTGCCACCTAACTCATGCAGCCCAGCCATCTGCAGGGCGAGCGGTAACTGTAAAAATACAAATCTTCCTTTCGCATCTGAGCCCGCACTGAACATCATCAACAAGCATAGCGCGATAATCAAAGCGTACATCACACACAGAATCAAGCCCGTTTTACTCAGCCAAGCGCGCCGTTGCCTTCGGGTAACCCCGGTGGGTTGCAGGGGTTAACGTTCCTGATGCCGAGGTTCACGCGCCAAAAGCTGCGCTACCGCATCCCGCGCCGCCACGCCGCCACACAGCACTTGGCAAACCGCATGCACAATCGGCATATCCACCGCATAGCGCTCGGCCAGCCGCTGCCCTTCTGTGGCCGCGCCGATGCCCTCCACCGCTTGGCCGATAGCCGCTACCGCCTCTTGCGTGCTGTACCCTTGAGCCAGCTTTAAGCCAAAGCGGCGATTACGCGACTGGTCATCAGTGCAGGTCAACACCAAATCGCCCACGCCCGCCAAGCCCATAAACGTTTCAGGCCGAGCGCCCATAGCGGCGCCCAAACGCATCAGCTCCGCTAAACCTCGGGTAATGAGCGCGGCGCGGGCATTGGCGCCAAAACCAAACCCATCGGCCACGCCAGCGGCAATCGCCAGCACGTTTTTAAGGCCACCGGCAATTTCCACGCCGGTTACATCATCGGTGGGATAGGTGCGTAGCGTGGGATTACGCAGCGTGGCGGCGATGCCCTCGGCGACCGATAAATCGGTACAGGCCACGGTGATGGCCGAGGGTTTGCCAGTGGCCACCTCATGGGCAAAGGTGGGGCCGGACACGACAACAAAGTGGCGATGTTCAAGACAGTTCGCCGCCAGCTCGCTGATTTTTCGCCCGGTACCGTGCTCAAATCCCTTGGCGGCATTCACAATCACGGCGCCGGGCGGAAAAGCGGCGGCGTGCGCCGTTAGGAACTCGGCCAATACTTTAGTCGGCAAAACGAGCCAAATTTGCGCCGCATGCTGCAAAGCGGCGGTTAAGTCGCTGGTAACCGACAAGCTCTCAGGGAATGGGCAATCGGCCAAATAGCGGGCGTTGATGCGATCGTGCTCGCTGCGTTCAGCCAAGCCTGAATCGCGCGCCCATAACCGCACGGCATGGCCATTTTTGGCCAAGACGATGGCGAGTGCCGTGCCCCAAGAGCCCGCGCCGATAACGGCAATCGATGCCTGGCCAGTCATGGGTTTATTTTGTCGCCAAAAGTTGACCAAACACAGCGTCTACCTCTTATTGAGGGCGGCCATGGGCTTGTTCTAATTGCTCAGAAAGATGTTGCGCGTACAGATGATCGAAATTAATCGGCTGCAAAATCAATTGCGGGAAGCCCCCTTTCATCACCAAATCGCTCACCGTTTCGCGAATATAGGGCTGAAGCAGATTCGGGCAATAAGCGCCCAAAATTTGCTGCGCACTGGCTTCATCAAATCCAGCAATAGTGAAAACACCGGCATATTGCACTTCGGCAAGGTAGATGGTTTCATTGTTGTGCGTAGCGGTGGCCGTGATGGTGAGCGCGGTTTCAAACACGCCTTCACCCAATTTACGGGCATTGTTAGCAACTTGCACATTCACTTCGGGCGACCACTCGGTCACCACAAAAATATCGGGTGCTTGGGGTGATTCAAAAGAAATATCTTTTAAATAAATTTTCTGAATAACAAACTGTTGCTCAGTGGCGTTTTCAGTAGGCAGGGTTGCGCCATTGTTGGGTTGATCGGTCATGAAAACCACTCCATTGTATGAATGAATAAAAGCTAAAAAACGTTATAGCAAGGCCGAATGCCGTATTAATGACAATGCACCCCAATTAATTTAACGCACGCCGTGCTGGCTTAACCAGCTTTCGAGCGCTGGGCGCTGCATGGCGCCCGAGGTGCGCGCCACTTCACGCCCTGCTTTAAACAAAATTAAAGTCGGGATGCTGCGGATAGAAAACTGGGCGGCGGTTTGGGGCGCTTGGTCTGTTTCCAGCTTGCCAACGCGCAGGGTCGATTTTTTATGCTCGGCCAATTGCTCAAACACCGGCGCCATCATCTGGCAAGGGCCGCACCACGTCGCCCAAAAATCGACCAGCACCGGCAAATCGTTGCGCGCCACCTGACGCGAAAAATTGGCATCATTGAGCACAATCGGGTGGCCAGAAAAAAGTGCGGCGCCACATTTACCGCATTGGCCGCCCCCCGCACGAGCAGCGGGAATGCGGTTAACCGCACTGCATTGCGGGCAAACAACATGGATTGACGGGGTTTCACTCATGGGTAACTCCAAAATTCAGCGGCAATGATTTAAGCGTATGGGGGCACATTAATCATTTTCCAGAGGCGTTTTGGTATGAGTTTTGGCCTTCTGCCGTTCTTTTTCCAGCAAGCCGGGCAAGCCGCCGGCATTCACAAGCGCAGAAAGATCGTCATATCCCCCGACATGGGTTTGACCAATAAAAATTTGTGGCACGGTTTCTCGCCCCGATCTTAATTCCATCTCATCCCGCGCCGCCGCATTAAAATCCACCGAGAGTTCAATAAATTGAACACCTTGCTGCTTTAAGAGCCGCTTTGCAAAATGGCAATAAGGGCAAAAGGCACTTAAGTACACCACGGCATGCAGGGTCGCAGGCGGCTCACCTAATGATTGCGGCAACGGCAATTTCAATCCGCCTTATTTACGCACAACGGGATAGCTTTCCGCTTTCCAAGCCATGATGCCCCCCGCCAAGTGGCCCACATTCGAAAAGCCCGCTTTAACCAGCATGTTGGCTGCGGTGGATGAGCGATTGCCCGAACGGCAATACAACAAAACCTGATTGGTTTTATGCGATTCAAGCTCGCTAAGTTTGGTTGCCAGCATGCCTAACGCCATATGCTTTGCGCCTTTAATGTGCTCGCCTCGAAACTCATCTGTTTCGCGCACATCCAGCAGCAGCACGTTTTCACGGCCAATCAAGCGGGCAAACTCGGCGGCAGAAACATCCCGAAACTTTTGCAAGCCCCGCGTCATTTCATTGGCAAGTAACATAACGGACAACACGATCGCGGCGAGCGATAGCATCCAATTAGCCATCAAAAAGTTGATAAATTCCTGCATGACAAACCTTATCTTAAATGAGAAAGCGCCGACAAATTACTGTGCGCGGCGCACGCCCAGCTTCACCAGAATGGAATCCAGTGGGCAAAAACGGGTGATGCCACTTTGGAACAAGTTCAAGCCCACAAAAGCGGTTAACCACTGCCAGCTGGGTTTAGCCAAATCCACGGTGCCTGTTAAATGTGCCAGTGTTAAGGAAATTAACACCATTAAGCCCGCCATAATGCGAACAATCCGATCAGTCGTCATTTCATCACCTCAGATCATCAAAAATTTGCGCAAAAATAACCCGCGCGGTAAAAAAAATAGCCCTTAGTTAAACGGGCAGAATACTTCTTGCATCATGCTAATTAAACGCAACGTGCGGGCATCCGACACCCGATAAAACACCCGATTGGCTTCTTTGCGCGACGCCAAAATACCTTTGTCTCGTAAAATCGCCAAGTGTTGCGAGATATTGCTTTGCGTGGTGCCGACCGAATCCACAATTTCCTGCACATGCAGTTCGCGATCACCTAAAACACATAAAATTTTGAGCCGCAACGGATGCGACATGGCTTTAAGCGAGCGCGAAGCACGATCAATATCTTCCGTTCGTGCCATTAGGCGCTCGGTGCCGCAGTCTGTCATTCCAAGAGTCATGCGATGTTCCCAATCAAAAAATAAGCCAATTTCGATATGCTACCAGACCAACTCTAATGGAAGCTTAGAATCACCGCGCCAAAATATCGCCAGAACATTCGTCTGAATGATACATTCGCATCCATCAGGTCGCCATTGGCAACGGGCATCCATATTAGCGACACTTAATGTTTGTGTCGTCAAAAATTGAATTTTCAGCTTAACTTGAGCACGAACCACCGCTAATGACTGCATTTTTTCGATTTGGATTTTTTTATCTGGCCCCATACCGCCGCACGGGAGGGCTTCTGGGCGTGGTTTGCCTCGCAAGCTTGCTTTTTTGGACAGCAGGGATCAGCAGCGCGCAGGCAGCAGATAACCCGCAACAACTCAAAAGCGCGATCGAGCAGCAAAAAACTGAGCTCGACAAAACTCGGGGCGCGCAAGCACAACTTCGAAAATCGCTGCAAAATACTCAGCAACAGCTGGCCGAATCCGCGCGGGCGCAAGAAGCGCTTGAAGATCAAGTGGCCGCCCTTGAAGAGGATCAAACCCAATTAAAAGCAGAGGCGGGGCGGCTTGAGCAATCAATCGCTGAGCTTAAGCCTCAAATTGCTGATAGCTTGAAACTGGCCTACACCTTGGGCGATCAGGCCAGTTTGAGCTCGCTATTCGCCTATGGCGATGCGTTATCTACCGAGAGAAGCCTCAAATATATCAAAGTATTACTTGCGCAATCCATGGATAAAATGGCGCAACTTCAACAAGCCGAACACGAGCAAGCCAGCAATCAACAAAGCCTTCTCGATGCACAAGCCAAACTCAGTAAAGCGCAGAGCGAGCTTGAAAAAAATACCGCGCAACGCCGCGCCCAGCAAGCCGAACAAAATCAATTACTCGCAACACTCAGCAGCCGGGCAGATGCCCAATCCCAGCATCTGGCCACCCTACTTGAGCAGAAAAAATCGCTCGATGCGCAAATTGCGCGCCTTAATGCCCAAGCGGCCCGCGAACGCGCTGAGCGTAAAATACAAGCTCAGGCTCAGGCTCAGGCCAAAGCCGATGCAGCTCGTGCGCGCAGTGACCAAGCGCCGCAAACACGGGCAGAGCAAACACCCGCGCCGAAGCTCGCCCGCGCAGAATCGCCCGCTGATGAAGAACCGCCTCCGCCCACCGCCTCGCGTTCGGGCGCCATACCCGTATCAGGTAAAATTATTCGTCGCTTTGGCGCGCCCATTGCGGGGGGCGATATGCAATCACAAGGCATTTTATTTGCCGCGCCCATCAATAGCCCTGTGCGCGCCGTGGCGGCAGGCAAAGTGGTGTTTGCTGATGCGATGAAAGGCTGGGGGAATTTAATTATCGTGCGGCATGCGGGCGGGTATATGTCTTTGTATGCGCATAATAGTCGCCTTTTGGTACAAACTGGCGCGGGCGTGAATCAAGGCACCGAATTGGCGCTCAGCGGCCAAATTGATGGCCACGAAGCAGGCCTGTATTTTGAGGTGCGCCACGGCAACGACACGGTGAATCCTGCCCGCTGGGCGGCGTACCGAGCCGTTTCACGATAAATTTAAGCATTAAAAGCCGCGTCAAGCTCATCCTCGGCGCAATCCTTGCTATTCTTCTTTAGAACCACGGCGTCATTATTTGGTCAGATACCCAACATTTCGTTTTTGGCTAAATACCCCGTTCAAGCGCCTGATTTTAAGTATCGCGCTGAATTTATCATCTGTTTTGGAGTAAATATTCTCATGGCTCAATGGTTGCGAAAAACATCTGCCCTTGGTGTGGCTGCCGTTTTCGGGTTTTCGGTCGCGGTCGCGGTTAATGCCTTAGCGGATAAAGATCAAGCCACCGATGCGGCCAATCAGTCTTCCATCCCGTTAAGTGAATTGCGCACCTTCACCGATGTGCTCACCCGTGTTAAGGCTGATTATGTCGATCCGGTTACCGATAAAACCCTAATGGACAACGCCATTCGCGGCATGATTGATCGGCTTGATCCGCATTCCAACTACCTTGATAAAGCAGAATTCAAAGACCTGCAAGAAACCACCACCGGTAAATTTGGTGGCCTCGGCTTGCAAGTGGGCATGAAAGATAAAGTGATTACCGTTATCTCGCCGATCGACGATACCCCCGCCCAAAAAGCGGGCATTAAAGCGGGCGATAAAATCGTTAAAATTAATGGTGAGTTTACGCAGGGGCTGGATTTAGAAAAATCCGTTAAGTTAATGCGCGGCGATCCCGGCTCCAAAATCACGTTAACTCTCGTGCGCGATGGCGTAGATAAGCCCTTTGATGTCACCCTTGAGCGCGCCATCATCAACGTAAAATCGGTGAAAGCGCGCATGCTAGATCCCAATTTCGGTTATGTCCGAATTGCCCAATTTCAATCCGACACCACCGAGCAACTGCATGATGCGCTTAACCAATTGGTTAAAGATAACGACAACAAGCCACTCAAAGGCTTAGTGCTGGATTTGCGCAACAACCCCGGTGGGGTGCTGCAAGCGGCGGTGGGCGTGGTCGATACCTTCGTAAACAAAGGCTTGATTGTGTATACCGATGGCCGCGATGCCGATTCTAAAATGAGCTTCAAAGCCCACGAAGGCGATATGCTCAACGGCGCACCGATCGTCGTGCTCGTGAATGGTGGCTCCGCATCCGCCTCAGAAATTGTGGCTGGCGCCCTGCAAGATGATGGCCGCGCGCTGATCGCAGGCGAGCGCACCTTCGGCAAAGGCTCCGTACAATCCATTATGCCGTTAACCAACGGCGGGGCTTTGCGCCTAACCACCGCACGCTACTTCACACCAGCGGGGCGATCCATCCAAGGCGAAGGCATCAAGCCCGATGTCGAAGTGCATCAATTAAAAGTCAGCGATATTGATAAAGTCTTCTCTATCAAAGAAGCGGATTTAGCGGGCCACATCAGCAACCCAACCCAAAAGCCAGCTGATGCGACCGAGGGCAAAACCAATGCCGCACCGAAAGAAGCGCCCATAAAGCAAATGATCGACACCGATGGCAAGCCCTTGGTTGAAACCGATTATCAGCTCTATGAAGGCTTAAATCTTCTAAAGGGCATGTCGATTGTTGCCCAGCGCCTAGAGAATAAAAAATAATCGCCGAACATAAGGGGAAATCCCCTTCACTTTATCGTTAATTTAGCTATTTATTTTAAGCCCGCCACAAGTTACCTTGGGCGGGTCTTTTTTTGCCGCGCATTAACGCAAGGAACCCACCCATGTCGCCCAAAGCCCTCATTTTATTAGCCCCCGGTTTTGAAGATCTCGAAGCCGTCACCGTCATTGATTTATTGCGCCGCGCCAAATTTCAGGTATCCGTACTCAGCCTGCGCGAAGATGAAGCCACCGGTTCCCGAGGCACCCGCATCCATACCGATGGCAATTTAGCCCTGCTTGATAAACAAACCGTCTTTGATTTAATTGTGCTGCCGGGCGGCCAACCGGGAACCGATAACCTAGCCGCCGATGCCCGCGTGATTGCGCTATTAAAAACCCAAGTTGCCGCAAATCGCATTGTCGCAGCCCTTTGCGCCGCGCCCAAAGTGCTGGCCAAAGCCGGTTTAACCACCGGCAAACGCATCACCCACTACCCCAACAGCCTAACCCCTGCCGAACAAGCGGGCGCGACCATCACCGGCAACCCCGTTGAAGTCGATGGCAAACTCATCACCGGCCGCAGCCCGGGTGCTGCGATGGATTTCGCGCTCACACTGATTGAGCAAATCGCAGGCGCAGCCATCCGCCAAGAAGTAGAA
>DZCK01000165.1 GCA_022730245.1 Halothiobacillus neapolitanus | reverse complement strand
CCGATAGCGCGCGAAACACCTTGCGCCATTTGTTACGCCAACCCAAAAGCCAAGCATTTTCTGAACAGAACTTAAGCAATTTAATGGATGGTAAGTTTGCAAACCCCAATGAGTTTCTAGAGCAAATTTATCGGCTTCAAGAAATGGGGCTGGTGCAAAGCCACCCCGAGCCGAGAGAAGCCGTGCGCGGCACGGTTGAAAAAAATCTGCCTGAATTGCTGGCGCAAATCGCGAGCAAAGGCAAAGCCTTACTGGCCGATAACCAAGGGTTTTATTTGGGTCGCCATGGCTTTGCGCATGAAACCGCTGAAGAGCTTGCGGGTTTATCTGCCGATTTATCTGCCCTGTATATGCGCCACGCCAGGCTGCTTAAGGGCAACATGGGCTTAAACAGCAGTGCTTGGGGCCTTATTAATGCCGGCGGTTTAAGCGAATTAGGCTGTTACCCCCTCTTTGTGGGCGAGGAGCGTTTTGTGCTTGTGGTCAGTAACGCGCCTAATCTGAATCAGGCCGCTTTTCTCGATTTAATTTGGATGCTTATATTGCGTTTTGGCGATTAGTATTTTTAATATTTGTTTACAATCAAAATCGTCATAACTTATTAAACTGTATGCATCCACTAAACCTATACCAAATGAGCCCAATATGAACCCAACAGACCCCATAACAGCCCAGCCGAATACAACCAAACATTGCGCCATGGACACCCGAGAAGTCGTGAATTTATTAGCCGATATCGCCGGGCAAGTTGAGAGCATATTAGGTGAAAAAGGCGCGATTTCAGTTTTTCGATATGCAGGCGCGCAGTTAGGTAAACGCTTGGGTGAAGCGCACCCTAACGGCACTGAAGATGATGCGCGTGAACTGATCGCCAAATTCTTTCACGATAAAGAGTTTATGGATGCGGTTGGTCTGCAAGGTCATGAAGCCACCTTATCTGGCTGTAAAATCGGTTTGGTATTACAAGAACGCGGCATTACCGCCGGCAAACATGCGTTATGTAATTTTGGTTTTGGTTTAATTGATGGCACCGTCAAAGCGGTTACGGGTAAGAAAATCATTACCCTCCATGTCGAATCGAAATATCATTCAGAAGGCATTACGTGCAAAGAAACGTGGTAAATCAAGTTGTTGTTTGTTCATTAAGATGATTTAGGAGATTATTATGCGCGCAGAAATGTTGACCTCTATTTTGGCTGATTTAAATGGCTCATCGGCGGATATTGAAGCCTCAGCCGTAGTTTCAACCGATGGTTTGATGATGGCCGCCTTATTGCCCGGTGGCATGGATGAAGATCGCGTGGGCGCCATGAGTGCGGCGTTATTATCTTTGGGGGATCGCACCGCGCGGGAACTCGCCCGGGGCACGCTCGAACAGGTACTGATTAAGGGCAATAATGGTTATATTTTAATGACCTACGCAGGCACCGATGCCGTGCTCACGGTCATGGCAAAATCACAAGCTAAATTGGGTTTAATATTCTTGGATGTTAAACGCGCGGCTGAATCATTAAGCAAAGTGATTTAATCACGTACCGCAAGTCGCCGCTCGATCTCCTGCGGCGCAGGATTTAAAAACCGCGTATTTTATTCGACAAGGCTAAAGCCCTGTTTTTATTAATACCTTCTAAACTTTCATCATTTAGCTCGGTGCGCCGGTTTGTTCTGCACTTTGGCTCAATGAAACTGAGGTTTTTATGAATGACATGAACTCAACTGGGGTTTTAGCCCCCTTTCGTGAATACAACCAGCCCCTATTTCAGTACGGCGTTCGGCATTTGCTCGTAAACGATACAGAAGTTCCTTACCCCGATGGCAAGCTGATTGTTTCTCGCACCGATACCCAAGGCCTGATTACGCACTGCAATCATTCATTTGTAGCGATGTCTGGCTACACAGAGGCCGAGTTAATTGGTGCGCCGCATAGCATTTTGCGCCACCCTGACATGCCAAGCATTGCCTTCAAAGGGCTGTGGGACGATGTGCAAAGCGGTAAAATTTGGCACGGTTTTGTTAAAAACTTGCGCAAAGATGGCGCCTTTTATTGGGTTTATGCCACCGTAATTCCTAATGTGCGCAACGGGGCGGTCGTGGGTTATACCTCGGTTCGGCGCAAACCCTCACGCGCAAAAATTCAAGCCGCAATCGCTTTATATCAAAACCTTAAAACCCAAGAAAATGCCCATTGGGAAGGACCGCAGCAATGAGTTCTGAGGCAATTTTTCAACTCACCGTCAGCCCAGATTTTACGCCCTCGCATATTTCTGGCTGGTATATTTTTAATACGTGGTTACAGCGTTGCTTAAATGCACGCGTGCATTGCGAGCTTTATGACGATTTTGATTCTCAGCGCCAAGCCATTCGCGATGACCGGGTTGATCTCATTTACGCCAACCCCTTTGATGCCGCCATGCTGGTGCGCGAAAAAAACTTTACCGCCCTTGCCAAAGCCGTTGGTGTTACCGATGAATGCGTTATTGCGGTAGCCGAGGCGAGTCACATCAGCATGTTAGAAGATTTAAAACCGGGGATGCGCTTGGCAAAAACTGATGACCCCGACATTAATCTGATTGGCATGATTATGCTGGAATCGGTAGATTTATCCGATGAATCGATCGAACCTATCGGAGTGGATAGTTATGTTTTAGTGGCAAAAGCCCTCATGCGGGACAACGCCGATGTGGGGTTTTTCCTCAAAGATGCCTTTAATGAGTTTTCAGGCGCGGTGCGCAAACAACTCCGCCCGTTGGTAACCAGTGAAATTAGCGATATTCAGCATATGCTGCTGGCCAGCCCCCGCCTAATGGCGCACATAGCACCCTTACGCCAAGCCTTGGTCGATATGCCTCAAAATAGCCAAGGTCAATCGGTGCTTGAGGCACTAAACTTTGATGGCTGGATGCTGCTTGAGCAAGAAGACACGGAGTTTATGATCGATATGATTGATACACTGAAAGC
>DZCK01000036.1 GCA_022730245.1 Halothiobacillus neapolitanus | reverse complement strand
CTTACGCGAAACATGAGTTTTAGCCCCCCTCGCCCCTCGTGGGAGATGGGCGAGGGGGCAAATCCAGCGCCTGCGTAAGTCTTATTATCCCCACCCCTGCAAAGCGGCTTGGCTTTGCAGGTATACTGTTTTCGGTATGAATCAAGCGGCTTCGGTTGCTTCAACCAAATAATCGGTTGCGCGCTCTGGGTATTTAATTTCAAGGACTATTGATTTTTTCATGCAATCAGAATCATCGCCCCGGCAGTCTCTTTTGCACCTCATGCAGCGGCTTTATGGGCTACGGCACAATTACAATCTGCTTTTGAGCATCCCGCTTTTGATATTTATGCTTTGGGCGGGTGCGAGTGAATGGATCCAATATCAACAAACCCGCAACCAAATGCAACAATTGGCTGAGCGGGCGGGTGCGGCTTATGCGCGCATTATCGAAGATCGGCTAAACAATCAATTTCGCACAATGCACTTCGCGTCAACCCTATTAGACACCCCATCTTTGATGCAGCCGATTAATACGGCAAATCTAGCGCTATTTAAGCGGCTCTTGCACCAATATCCTGAATTTTATGCGTTAAATATTTATGCGCCAGATGGCACCACCCGCCTTTGGTCGAATACCCCTGAAGCGGATTTTCAACAAATTACCCCAGCAGACCAATTTACGCCGCTTTCCAACCCGAATGATCTGTTCGGCCAAGATAATGTGCCCCGCATCGGTGAGCCTAAGGTGCTTTCCTTGCGCTATCGCGTGCAAAATGCCGAGGGTGCCACAGTTTTTTTCCTCAGCACCCCCTTTAATTTAAGCACCCTATTACAGTACCCAGCAGGCAACCTGCCTTGGCGATTTACGGTTATTGATACCCGAGATCAGAGCATACTCGGCACATGGTCACGGCAAAAACTGACGATCCCCGATCACGCTGAACGTTTAGCCAATCGGCACCCCACAGGCGTGCTTGTCTCCCACCAAACCATGCCCAACAGCCCGCTTGAAATTTGCACCGCAATTTCAGAGCAGGCCGTCAATCACGCGTACTGGCAAGGCGCGCGCGCGCGGATCGCTCTTTACGCCGGGTTATTGTTTTTATTAATACTGAGCGCCTGGGAGCTGAACCGGCTCATGCGGGAACGCAAACGAGCGGAGGCGCAACTCCTGCGCCTCGCGCAATTCAATGCCTTGCTGGCCGAAGTCAATCAAGTCATTGACCGCAGCAGTACGGAATCGGCGCTATTGCACACCATTTGTGAACTGGCCGTGCAACAGGGTGGGTTGCGCCTTGCGATAATTGCCCGCCCAGATGAACAAGGCTGGTTTAAGCCCTTGGCAATATCAGGACCGGCGGCTGGCTACGCCACGGGTTTAAAGCTCAGCACTCGGGCTGATTCACCCTACGGCCAAGGCACGGGGGGCGTGGTTTGGCGCAGCGGTGAGGCTTTTTATTCAAACGATTTTGTCAACCACGCGAATTTATCGCCTTGGGCCGAGCGAGCGGCTGAATTTGGCATTCAGGCCAGCGCCACCTTACCCATCTTTAAACACGGACAAATCTGGGCTATTTTTGCGGTTTATCACGCACAAAAGCAGATTTTTGATACCCCGCTGCGCGCCACGCTCAAACAACTCGCGCAAGATATTGGCTATGGCTTGCAGCAATTAGATATTCAGCAGCGAGAAAAAAATGCTTCGGCCATGCAATTGGCGCTGCTCAATAACACGCTTGCGGGTATCGCGCTCGTTAGGGATCGGATATTTACCCAAGTTAATACCCGTTTAGTCACACTTTTAGGCTACGACACGGCCAATGAGCTCGTGGGGCAACCCATGCAAATCATGTATTTCGATCACGATGAATTTGAAAAAATCGGCCGAATTTACCCGAGCCTAATTGCCCACAGCAAAATATCCATGTTGGATATTCGGCTAAAAAAACGCGATGGCAGCCTGATCTATGTGGATTTATCCGGCAGCTTGATCGAGGGCACGCAATACCAATCAACCGTTTGGACATTCCAAGACAGCACGCAACGTCATCAATTTCAGCACGAGCTCAAACAATCGGCGGCCTTTCAACACACGCTGTTTGAAAAAAATGCGGCCGCGATGCTCATATTAGATGCCGAGCAGCGCATTACCGAAATCAACCCGGCATTGTGTACGTTAACCGGCTTTCAACCCGCGCAGCTTTATGGGCAGCCCATTCAAATTTTGCACTGCAAGGCCGCGCCAGCCCTTTTAAATCCAGAGACCAGCGATACCCTAACACCCAGCGTTAACCCCGATGTGTCCTGCCAATTACAACATCATGATGGCCGCATCCGGTTTGTTGAGCGGCTCACAGCGCCACTTACCCTGCGTAACGGCGCTCCGGGCGAGCTCTGGAGCATGATTGACATCACCCCACTGCACGAAGCCCAGCAAGATATTACGCATCAAGCGATGCACGATGCGCTGACCAATCTGCCCAACCGGCGCGCGCTGGAATTATGGATTCCACAGGCCATAGCGCGGGCACGCCGCAAACACACCGTGGTTGCGGTGGGCATGCTCGATTTAGATGATTTCAAACCCGTTAACGATACCTTCGGCCATGCCGCAGGCGACCAACTTTTGCGTGCGCTTGCCACACGCCTAAAATCTCGCCTGCGCGAAGCCGATTTTATGGCGCGCTTGGGCGGTGATGAATTTGTGGTGGTGCTTGAAGATATTGACGATACGCGCACTGAAGCGCAACTCACCATTGCGCTGAACCGGCTGCATCAGGCCGTTGAGGAACCCTTTGAGGTGGCCGCAGGGCAATGGGCAAAAATCGGCATGAGTATGGGCGTTGCCCTCTACCCCCAAGATGGCGATGAAGGCGATGGCTTAATTCGTATAGCCGATGCCACGCTCTATCAACTCAAAGCCCACAAAACCACGCGCGCAAGTTGGTGGCAAATTGCCCAAGCAACCCCAAGCCCAGCCGCTAAACCCAAACTCAGCAATGATGCCTATGCGCCCGACAACCAAGATTTGTTGCGCCAACATGCGCCTTTTTTAGAACACATTGCCGCTGAATTTATGGATGTTTTTTATCGGGATTTCGAGCGCAATTCAGACATAAATGCCATTTTCAGCACCCTAACGCCCGAGGCAAAAGCCACACTCATCAGCGAACAGGCCGAGCACCTGTTATTCGTACTGGGTGCCCAAACCACGCGCGAGCAAATTCAGCAAAAGGCGCATCATGTCGGGAAAGTGCACGCCTTGGTCGGCGTGGGCAGCGTGCATTTAATGCAATCGCTTAGCCTGTACCGCAAATTACTCACCGATTTTTTGAATCAATCGACCCTGGCCGCCCGTGATCGTTATCGCCTGCTTATGATTGCCGAGGCACGGCTTGAAGATGACATTCTCGCCCAAGCCCAAGCAGGCGGCGAAACCATACAAAACTACTTTGCCTTACTCACCGCGCCCATGCCGCCGCAAGCCTGCTTTTGGATTGAAGCCATTGCCTCTGAAATTCATCCTCTGAGCACCTGCCCAGGCATTCAGGCCGTTTTATTATTTCGCCCCAATAGCGAAGGCACCATGACGATTGAATCCAGCGCGGGCAACCAAGCCCAGGCCATGGCAGCGGTATTAAACCGGCCCGGCCAAGAAGCCTTGCTGAATGCCAAAGCCGCCCGAGGCCAAGGCTTATCCGCCGAAGCTTGGCGCACCGGCAGCATTCAAACCACAGCCCATATGCAAACCGATAACCGCTATGCCCATTGGCTACCGCACATCCAAGCGCTCCGCATTCAATCCGTTATGGCCGTTCCCATCATCAATAGTGCCGGTGCAAGCATTGCCGTACTCACGCTTTATGGTGCCTACCCGCGCCAGTTTGAATCGACATGGATTCAACAATTTGCCCGTAACCTCCAACAACGGCTTAATCAAATTTGGCTCTTATGCACTATTCCCAATTTGGTGATTGACCAGCAACTCGCCCAACATTATCGACAGGTTTTGTTTGCCGATGGCTTGCGCGTTTACGTGCAACCGATTATCGATTTACACAGCGGCAGCCTAGTCAAAGTCGAAGTATTAGCGCGGCTGCAACTGCCGAGTGGCGAGCTGCTCTCACCGGCAAACTTTTTACCCTTACTCGGCGAGCTTGAACTGAACCAGTTGTTTTTCAGAGTGTTAGATACCGCGCTGCATCAACTTAATGCTTGGAATGCCCAAGGTTTGGTGCTCGATATATCCGTTAACCTAGCGCCACAAACTTTGCTAGATCCTCAGTGCCCGGCCTGGATTGAAGCCGCGCTCCAAAAACACGGCATTGCCCCCGCACGGCTCACGCTGGAAATTCTAGAATCGCAAGCCATTGATAAAATGGAACAAGATGCGGCCATATCGGCCATCGTCGCGCTTGGGGTGCCGTTAGCGATGGATGATTTAGGCGCGGGCTACAGCAGCCTGCAACGGCTGGCTACCTTGCCGTTTGAAACCATCAAAGTCGATCAAAGCCTACTCAGCCAACTGCACAATAACCCCATCCAAACCTTGAGCCTAATTGCCGCGATTATTCAAATGGGGCGTGATTTTGAGCAAACGGTGGTCGTCGAAGGGCTAGAGAACAACGGCGCACTTGAAGTGGCGCGGATTTTAGGCGCGCGCTACGGCCAAGGCTATGGCATTGCCCGCCCCATGCCGATAGATCAACTCTTCGCATGGCATCAAACAAGGCCAGAGGTGCAAGCCCCCGAACAACTCCAAACCGCCATTGGCGCGCTCGCTTTCCACTGGTGGTTTATGCATAACGGCCATAGGGCTCATCCGCATTCTGCGGCGGCTTGCCCGCTCAGTGCATTTTTAGCGCAAGATGCGAGCGCGACCGATGAGGTGCGCCAATGGCATGCCGAAGTTCACAGCGCGACCGATAGTCGCATGGCCAGCCGCAAATTGATTGCGTGGCTGGCGCAGCGCGCCTATGAAGCCAAACCGCTCGCCCTCGATTGAAATAAAACCATCTAAGCGATTGATTTTAAATAATTTAACAAGACCAGCAATCAAAAAGTTAACCGCACCCATGGGCGAGCTACTTTAGGGCACCTCGAACATGGGTTTTAGCCCCATCCCCCGTGATGGGGGCGGGTTGGGGAGAGGGTGTGAATGTTGGCCAAGCCTTTGTTTTACTGACTGGCTTTACCCCTAACCCGCCCCTCTCCCCAGCCCTCTCCCACAAGGGGAGAGGGCGTTATGCCCCCTCTCCCCAGCCCTTGCGCGAGGGGTAAGGGCGCAAATCCATCGCCTGCGTCAGTCGTTATTTAATCATTTGTTAACGCGGGCTTATGTTAACGCGGGCTTACGTGGTTTTATCCCGTAAATACGCCAGTGCCGCATCCACTTGATCGATTAAAATCAAGCACACATCGCCGGCCTGTACGCGGCCAAGTGCCAAATCAATCGCGTTAAACTCGCCATAAACTTCATCGACTTGGCGTACTTTTGTCGCCTGAGCCAAGCCATCGCGCAGCAAACCGATCACTTCGCCATCCACGCGGCCGCGCTGGCAGGCATCTTGATACAAAATCACCTCATCAAACACATCACCCAAAATGGTGGTTTGTTGGCGAATATCCTCATCGCGCCGATCACCCGCGCCACTAATCACCACGATGCGCCGGCTAGAGGGCAGGTTTTCTACCGCGCGGCATAGGGCATTAATGGCATCGCTGTTATGGCCATAATCGGCAATGAGCGTTGCGCCATTAAAACTCAATAAATTAAACCGGCCTGGCGCCATGGCCGCTGTGCTTTCAAAGCTTTCCAGCGCGGCCTCGATCTCGCCCCAAGGCCGCGCTAACCCCCAAGCAGCAGCCACCGCAGCCAACACATTTTCAATTTGGAAGCCGATGCAGCCATTGAGTGTGATCGGAATCTGCGCCAACGGCATGCGCCATTGAAACGCGCCCTGTTCGGCCACGATAAACGCGCCATCGGCATACAAAATTCGCTGCCCCATTTCACGCCGAGAAATAAGTAAAGGCAGGTTTTGATCGAGCGCAAAAAACGTAATCGCATTCGCGGTCGTATCGGCCATACGCGCCACGATGGGATCCGCCGCATTTAATACCACCATGCCAAGCGGGGCGACATTATCGACAATCACCCGTTTCACCACCGCCAAATCATCCACGGTGTGGATGTAGGCCAAGCCTAAGTGATCGCCCAAGCCTACATTGGTTACCACGGCCACATCGCAGCGATCAAACGCCAACCCTTGGCGCAAAATACCCCCGCGCGCCGTTTCAAACACGGCGGCATCCACATAGGGATGCAGCAGCACATTTTTGGCGCTGATGGGGCCGGCACAATCGTCGGTATCAATCCGCTTGCCGTCGATATACACGCCATCGGTGGTGGTTATGCCCACCCGCAAACCGGCTTGCGCCAAAATATGGCCAATCAGGCGCGTGGTGGTGGTTTTACCATTGGTGCCCGAGACGGCAACCACGGGAATACGCCCCTCTTCGCCTGCGGGGTACACCTCGTTAATAATCGCCTCGCCCACCGCGCGCGCTTTGCCATACGATGGCTGCAAGTGCATGCGCAAACCCGGCGCGGCATTTAACTCCACAATGCCGCCATGCTGGGCTTCTAGCGGTTCTGTGATGCGCTCGCACACCATGTCCACGCCACACACATCTAACCCAATCTGACGGGCGGCTTCAACCGCGCGCGCAGCTAACTCTGGGTGCAAATCATCGGTCACATCGGTTGCACTGCCCCCCGTCGATAAATTGCCGTTATTGCGCAACGCCACTTGCACCCCCTTGGCTGGCACGCTATCTAATTGATAACCCTGAGATTCAAGGGTAACGTGCGTAATGTCATCAATACGAATCCGCGTTAATGCGTGGGCATGGCCATCGCCGCGCCGAGGATCGGCATTGAGCTGCTCAATTAATTGCGCCACCGTATGCGCCCCATCACCCAATACCATGGGCGGATCGCGCCGGGCGGCGGCCACTACCTGCTTGCCCACCACTAAAACCCGAAAATCATAACCGGGCATAAAGCGCTCAACCATGATGTCGCGCCCTTCTTCTCGGGCACTGGCATAGGCACGGCGCAGCTGATCTTCACTCGTAATATTGACCACTACCCCGCGCCCCTGATTGCCATCTCGGGGTTTAACCACCACGGGCAAGCCAATTTCTTGCGCGGCGGCCCAAGCATCATCGGCATTTTTTACCGCCCGCCCGGTGGGTACCGGAATACCCGCCGCCCGCAACAAGGCTTTGGTGAGCTGTTTATCTTGCGCGATCGATTCGCCAATGGCGCTGGTGCGATCAATTTCTGCCGCTTGAATCCGCCGCTGTTTACTACCCCAACCCAGCTGCACCAAGCTGCCCTGCGTGAGCCTGAAATACGGAATGCCGCGCGCCATGGCGGCTTGCACAATGGCGCCGGTGCTCGGTCCTAGCCGTTCATCTTCATCTAAACTTTGCAAAGCGGCTTGCGCACGCGCGAGATCAAACGGCTGATTGGCCAGCACCGCATGAATGAGCGATTCGGCCATCGTTAACGCCAAGCGCCCCACCGCTTCCTCGGTGTACTCAACCACCACTTGGTAGATACCCGCTTCCAAGGTGGGTACGGTTCGGCTGAAGGTTACCGGGCAGCCCGCATGGGCTTGGAGCGCCAAACAGCTTTGCGCCAAGATATGTGCAAGCGAAAAACTCATGTGCTGGCCAACGCCCTGCAAATGACCAATGTGCGGAAATTGCGCCCGCAAACGGGCTTCAAATTCTGGGCTTAAATCGCGCTCATCAGGCGCACAAAAGACAATGGCTGCAACCGCTGCATGGCGAGACCAAAGATTTGGCCCCCGCAAGGCGCGTATCCGCGAAATTTCCATGAACCCGTTCCTAAGCTTCGTTACGCAGGTTTGCCCCGCGAATCAATAAAAATGCGTTATTCAATCATCCCGCCGCCTGCGCTCAAATGGCCTTAAAACCCGCCGCTTCATCGGTGAGTGTGTTTAAACCGGCGCGCATTAAATCTAATGTTAAACCCAAGCCCCAACCTGCCCCCATAGCCGCCATCAGCGCAATCGGAGGCACCTCTGGCAGGCTAACGTGCAGCTCTGCGATGGTTTGATCGCCCTGTAAAAAATACACGGTGTCACAAGCCAACACAATCGCGCGCCCACCGGCGGCGCAATGCGCACGCACTACCTCAGCCTGCGCATTTTGTGTGAAGTAAATCACCTCGCCATCACATAAGCCCGCCATCTCAACAATCATCGGCTCATCGGCATTCAGCACGCCCACGCCATCGGGCAGCACCACATCAATTTGGGTGCGAAACACGCTAAATACTTTTTCTGGCGTATCAATATGAAACGGGCCGATATGTTGGGCCACATCGATATGCGTCACCACACCCACCGTGCAACGGTCATAGGCCAAGCCTTCACTCAAAATAACGCGGCTATTGTTTTCAATCACCGCCGTATCGACATCGGCATGAATGAGCAAGCGATTGGCCGCCAGCCGATTGGCCTGATCGCCTGCGGCAATCAGCCGGTTTTTAATCAACAAACCTCGGCTAGAAGCCAGCCCCGTGGTGCGCCCCGTTAAACACAAAAAGTGCGCCAACACATGCGCACAGGCCGATTTATGCCGGCTGCCGGTAATGCCCACAATCGGGATGCGCCCGTGCTGATCGGCGGCAAACAAATGCGCGATGATCGCCTGCCCCACAGGCGCAGCCTCGCCGCTGGCAGGCTTAAGGTGCATTAATAACCCAGGGCCTGCATTGACTTCAATAATCGCCCCCGCGCCTTGCCCATCCGGCGTGCGCAGCGGTTGGCTAATATCGGGATGAACCAAATCAATGCCCGCAATATCCAGCCCCACCACTTTGGCTGCCAATACACAGTGCGCGGCCACATCGGGATGAACATAAGCGGTGCAATCGTGGGCAACATTGCCATGGCGGCTAATTACAATGTTTTGCCCCTGCGCGGGGATGGATTGCGCCGTCATGCCTAAGCGATCCAGCTCAAGGCGCGCTGCCGAATCAATGCGCACATAATTTAAGGGGTGGTTTTCTGTGCTGCCGCGCCGAGGATCGCTATTAATTTGCTGTTCAATTAACGCCTCCACGGTGGATTGACCATCGCCTATCACCCGAGCTTCTTCTCCGCGCGCGGCTGCCGCCACCCGATTCCCCACGACCAACACCCGATGCTCAACCCCGGCAATAAAACGCTCAACCAACACCCCGCTCCCTTCATCTACCGCGACTGCATACGCGGCCCGCACTTCAGCCTCGGTCATCAAATGGGTGAACACACCCCGTCCATGGTTGCCATCTTCCGGCTTCACCACCACCGGCACACCCAAATCACAGGCCGCAGCCCAAGCATCCTCGGCACTATCCACACGGCGCCCTTGCGGCACGGGCACACCGCAGGCTTGCAGTAGGGTTTTAGTCAGGTTTTTATCGCGTGAAATCCCCTCGGCAATGGCGCTGGTTTGATCGGTTTCAGCGGTCCAAATCATCCGCCGTGCCGCGCCATAACCCAATTGCACCAAACTGCTGTCACTTAAGCGAATATAGGGGATTTTTCGTGCCATGGCCGCTTCAACAATGCTCGCGGTACTGGGGCCAAAATAGCGATCATCTTTAAGTTCATGCAGCGCATCTAATGCGGCGGGCAAATCAAACGGACGATCTTCAATCGCAGCCATTAACAAATCGCGTGCCGCAAAAAAAGCCTGCCGACTCACCTCTTCATCCCACGCAGAAACCACCACTTTATACACACCACGAACAGGCGTTTCACGCGCTTTGCCAAAGCCGCCAGGCAGGCCAATTAAGGTTAAAAGCTCCAGCGTGATATGTTCCATAATGTGCGCCGGCCAAGTGCCCTCGGCCAAGCGCCGCAAAAAGCCGCCCCGTTCACCATAGCTACAGCGGTGCTCAATTAAGCCCGGCAGCCCAGTCGAAAGCCGATCATATAAACCGGGAATCGTATCGGAGGGGCATTCTTCTAATTCCCCAATATCCACCCACGCCTCAAGCACAGGGTAATAGGTCCAGATACTGGGGCCACGCAGGGAAAGAAAACTTAAGAACTCAATCGATTTGGCCACAAAACCATCCTAACGAGGGGTTAATTTTTTTATTCCGGCAATGATCCGCGCGGGTTAGAAGCAAGGCAAATAATCAATGGCCTCATCAAATTCCCGCAGGTTTGCCTGCATACAATCGGTTTAACGGCGTATAAGATATTCGGTTTAGCAATTGTTCGTCAAAATTACTCAATAAGTTATATAAGTTGCTTTGAGCGATTTTTAATAGCTCAATAATTTATAAAGACTATTCTCAGGAATGCTGTTGTGAGCCATCACCCCCCCTCATCGGTTTTAGCCCGCCTCCCGCTTGATCTCTCAACCGACTTGCAGTTTGTAGCGCGTGTTTTGATTCTCACGCCAGAAGAAATAATTTTGGCAACACCCGATAACGAAGCCGCCATTGAGGCCCGTTGGCGCATTCAGCCCGGCGATCAATTGCAGTTAACCGATCATGCCGGGCTGGGTTCATTGCAACTCAAAGATGCCAACCACAGCAAAGCACAGTGGCGCTTTACCTTAAGCCACAGGCAAGCTGCGGAGGCATTTACGGCTCAATTCAATGCGACTCATGCCGCGCCAAGCGCCGCTTTGACCCGGGCTTCAACTGAGCCTACCGCCTTCTGGCCGGAGGAGGCATTAAACGATGCCACACCCCCCTCCACCTGGACCCTCTTTCGCCTGTGGCGTTTTGCCAAACCCTATAAAGGCCAATTGCTCTTGGGGTTTTTGCTCACACTCGCCGCAACCGCAGCCACCTTAGTACCGCCGTATCTCACCATGCCGCTCATGGACGATGTACTCATTCCCTTCCAAAACGGCGTTGCCATTGAGCAATCCACCGTACTTAAATATTTGGCCGGATTACTCGGCGCGGCACTGGTTGCTTGGAGCTTAGGCTGGGCTCGCACCTATATTCTCTCGCGCGTCAGCGAGCGCATTGGCGCGGATATTCGCACCGCCACCTACAGCCATTTAATGAACTTATCGCTGGATTATTTCGGCAGCAAACGCACCGGTGATCTCATGGCGCGCATCGGCTCTGAAACCGACCGCATTAACTTATTCTTATCCCTGCACCTGCTCGATTTTTTGACCGATGTGCTGATGATTGCCATGACCGTCACCATCTTATTTTCGATCAATCCGTGGTTAGCACTCGTGACCCTCATCCCGTTACCGATTATCGCTTGGATGATTCATATCGTGCGTGATCGCTTGCGCACCGGTTTTGAGCGGGTGGATCGGGTGTGGTCGCAGGTCACCAATATTTTATCCGACACCATCCCCGGCATTCGGGTGGTGAAAGCCTTCTCGCAAGAAGCCCGCGAAAGCGAGCGTTTCCACCAAGCTAACCAATTGAATCTTAAAGTGAATGATCGGGTGAATCGCACTTGGTCTTTATTTGCGCCCACCGTAACCGCGCTCACCGAATTTGGTTTACTCATCGTGTGGGCGTTTGGCATTTGGCAAGTCTCGCAAGGCGCCATTACCGTCGGTGTGCTGACCGCATTTTTGGCCTACATTGGCCGGTTTTATTCCCGCATGGATTCGATGAGCCGCATTGTATCGATCACCCAAAAAACGGCGGCGGGCACCAAACGGATTTTCGATATTCTCGATCACACCGCCAGCGTTCCCAATCCCAAGCACCCAGAAAAACTGCACGGGTGCCAAGCGGCGATTGCGCTCCACCAAGTGAGTTTTCGACATGGCAATCGAGGCATTTTGCATCGCATTAATCTCGACATAAAACCGGGCAGCATGGTGGGCCTTGTCGGCCATAGCGGCTCGGGCAAAACCACGCTCGTGAATCTTATCGCGCGGTTTTACGATGTATCCTCCGGCAGCATTACGCTGGATGGCACCGATATTCGGCAATTTAATGTCGCCGATTACCGCAAGCAAATTGGGCTTGTGTTACAAGAACCCTTCCTGTTTTTTGGCACCGTGGCCGAAAATATTGCCTACGGCAAAGCCGATGCCACCCACGCCGAAATTATTGCCGCCGCGCGCGCGGCTCATGCCCATGAATTTATCCTGAAATTACCCCACGGCTACGATTCACTCGTAGGTGAGCGCGGCCAATCCTTATCCGGCGGCGAGCGCCAACGGATTTCCATCGCCCGAGCGTTGTTAATCGACCCCAAAATTTTAATACTGGATGAAGCCACCGCCTCGGTGGATACTGAAACCGAGCGCGAAATTCAGCAAGCGTTAGACAACCTCGTGCAAGGCCGCACCACCATCGCCATTGCCCATAGGCTGTCTACCTTGCGCCAAGCCGATATGCTGGTCGTGCTCGATCAAGGGCGAATTGTAGAAACGGGCCAGCATGCCGAGCTTCTGGCGCGTCAAGGCCATTATTATCGACTCTATCAGGCGCAAATTAAGCTCAATGAACCCGCCGAGCTCAATGACCACGAACCCATTTGTGCCCAGCCCAACGTAGCCGAAGGTCATCATCATGCTGCCAACTAATCTTGAACTGAGCCTAGATGCCTTCAATCAACTGCTCATGCATACACCAGGCACCGCTACTCCCATCCCGGTCACCCCCGTGCGCGCCTTTCCTATCGCCGCACCCAATGACGCAATCGCCCTCGTCGATAGCCACGGCGCAGAGCAGCTATGGATTGAGCACTTAACCGATCTCTCGGCCGATCATGCCCAATTGCTGCGGCAAACCCTAGACAGCCGAGAGATGACCCCCAATATTTTACGCATCACAAATATCTCACGTTTTGCCACCCCCAGCGTGTGGCAAATAGAAACCAATCATGGTGCGACCGAACTCATCCTCAAAACAGAAGATGACATCCGCCCCCTGCCCTCGGGCGGCTATTTAATCGCCGATACCTTTGGCCTGCAATTTAAAATTCCGCATCGCAGCCAACTTGATCGGCAAAGCCAGCGATTTCTCGCCCGTTTTCTATAAACGCAGTAAGAAACATTACCTTTCCCCAAGGAGCGCACCATGAAACTTCAATCATCCATCACCCCGAAAATCATTGCTGCCGCCCTCGGCCTTGGCCTCTCATTCAACAGCCTGGCCAGCCGAGCGGCAGAAGACCCTGCCGTCGTCAGCATCAAGCGGTTATCTATGGAAATGGCATTGAAAGCCGCCCAAGCATCCATTAATGTTTGTCGTGCCAAAGGCATTCAAATTGGCGTCACCGTAATGGATCGCAGCGGCAACCCCCAAGTTGTCCTGCGGGATGTACTGGCACCGGATCTCACGTTAACCATTTCGCGCATGAAGGCGTATACCGCCATTTCGTTTAATGCAGCCACCTCAACCCTAGAAAGCCGAGGCGAAGGCGCGCTGGGGCGTGTACCCGGCTTATTCTTCGGTGCCGGCGGGGTGCCGATTGAGGCAGGCGGACAAATATACGGTGCCATCGGCGTTTCGGGCGCACCCTCCGGAAAAACCGATGAAGAATGCGCCGCAGCCGGTGCCAAAGTGATCGAGTCTGAACTCGAATTAATGTAACGCCACGCAAAAAAGTGCCTAAATCGAGCGGATAAATAAAAAATTTAAGATTGAGCCTTGACGGCACCCGCCGAGGTCATTAATATGCCGCTCCACGTTGCAAGACGTTTTCCCTGATAGCTCAGCTGGTAGAGCAAATGACTGTTAATCATTGGGTCGCAGGTTCGAGTCCTGCTCAGGGAGCCAAGCGCCCGTAGCTCAGCTGGATAGAGTATCTGGCTACGAACCAGAGGGTCGGAGGTTCAATTCCTTCCGGGCGCACCATGTCCCCATCGTCTAGAGGCCTAGGACATCGCCCTTTCACGGCGGTAACCGGGG
>DZCK01000035.1 GCA_022730245.1 Halothiobacillus neapolitanus | reverse complement strand
CACCTTGATGCTTCTGGCAAGCACGAGTTTTTTGCCCGTAGAGGCAACGACCCTACCCCCGTTGGCCGCGGATGAACCGGGCACGCCCGCCGCAATAAATTTGGGCATTAAGCAAGCAATTGAGCAGGCGCTCACCCAAAACCCCATACGGCAACAATCGCAAGCCATGATAGACCAAGCCAAGGGCGCCATTAAAGAGGCCGATGGCAATCGCTTGCCGCAGCTCGATTTATCGTTCGGTGCTATGGCTTCAAATAATGCATTAAATGTGTTTGGCATGAAGTTGAATCAGGGCACGGCCAATTTTAACGATTTTGGTGTGCAACAGTTTTTCACCCAAGCCGGCCCAACTTTTAACAATCTGGCGGGCGCCAGTGCGATACCGCCTGATTCGTTAAATCATCCCGGCTGGGATCATAATTTTCAAACCTCTTTAAAGCTATCCATCCCGATTTATAATGGCGGCAAAATTCGTGGCCTGCGTGATCAAGCTCAAGCCTTGCTTCAGGCCGCTCAATCTGGTGATGCGGCTGCCAAGCAACAATTGATTCAACAGGTGATTACGGCGTATGCCGCTATTGATGCGGCGCAAGCCTTTGTCGATGTCACGCGCCAGGCGGTAGATGCGGCCAACTCTTACTTAAACTTAAGCAACAAGTTATACAAGCAAGGGGTTGTTTCAAAAAGTGATTCGTTAAAATCCGAAGTGAATGCGGGCGATATAGAACTCCGCCATCAGGAAGCGATTAATCAATTATCAAATGCTAAAGATGGTTTGCGCATTCTCATCGGCATGTCGAGCAACCAACCATTTAAAATCAATGAATTAATTAACTTAGCTAAACCAAAAGGTACGCTAGAAGAAGCACGGTCTTTGGCGATACAAAACAACCCGGGAATCGTTGCACTCACTCAGCAAATTGATGCGGCACGTTCGGGCGTTTCTTCTGCCCGTTCCGTCTACAAGCCTCAATTTAATTTAATGGCGCAGCAAGATTGGAACAGTCGCACCTTAGGCTTAAAAAATGATTCCTATACGGTGGGCGGCGTATTTAGTTGGAAAATACTCGATTTTGGCGCGCGGTCAGGTCAAGTGGAACGCGCGGTCGCTGATTTAAGTGGCACCCAATCCCGTCAACTGATGGCTATTAATGCATTGCAGGCACAAGTCGGTGCCTCATGGCGTGCCGCAGAGTTGGCCGATTATCGGTTGCGGGTTAAAAAACTGGCTATCACCCAAAGTGAAGAGGCCACGCGTCTGGAAAAACTTCGCTATGAACAAGGGCTTTCCACGTTAACCAACCTGCTCCAAACCCAGGCAGAATTGGATAAATCTCGCGCTGAGCTAGTTCAAGCGCAATATGAATTAATTGTCCTGCGCGCCGCCGTACTGATCGCTTTGGGTCAGCTCGAACCTGCCGCCATACAAGCCCAGCCATTAACGACTCAAACTCAATTCACTGCACCCAAGGGCACAACCCACTATGCGCATCCTTAAATTAAAATCGCTCCAAACAACCGGCGTTTTATCGCTTATTGGCCTATCGCTTTTGCTTGCAGGTTGCGGTGGACACGGTGATTCGCCATCGACAAGCGCCTTGCCCGTTGAAATAAAAGCCCAGGCTCAAGTTTTTACGGTACAGAATCAGTCATTACCTGTTTTAGCTCAGTTTCCAGGCTCGGTGATTACCTCCGATCAGGTATCGGTTACCTCACGGGTTATGGGGTATGTGCGCAGTGTTGATGTGCACGAAGGCCAAGCAGTGAAAACAGGGCAAACTTTGCTGTCTATTGATGCCACCGATGTCACCGGAGCCATTAATCAAGCGCGGGCAGAAGTGAGTAAAGCCTTAGCCGGTTTGGCCGATGCTAAAGGGAATTATGAACGCTATCAAACACTCTACCAACAAAATGCCGTTCCAAAACAAATGTTTGAGCAAATGCAAACGGCCTACAAAGTAGCGCAGAGCAATTACGCGGCGGCCGATGCCGCCTTAAAGCAAGCGCAGGCGCAGCTAACTTACGTAAAAATCACCGCCCCTTTTGCCGGCACAATCACAAACCGAATGGTTGACCCAGGGCAAATTGCCAACCCCGGCGCACCGCTTTTAACTCTGCAAGGCAGCGGCCAAAAGCAAGTTGAAGTACAAGTGAATAGCCAAGCATTCGCTACTTTGAAACTAGGCGAACCGCTCACCGTTCATTACACCGATTTCACAGGGGAACAGCATCAGTTTGAAGGCAAAGTAGAACGCATGGTGGATGCAACCGATCCGGTGACGCACACCCATACCGTAAAAATTGGCGTGCCCGATGCAGTCGATGTGCGAAGCGGCAACTATGTAGTCGTGGCTGTGGCGGTAGCGCACGAAACGGGGATTGTCATTCCTGCAACCGCCCTTCATGAGCGGGGCGGGATACGTGGGGTTTTCGTGGTTGATGCGCAAAATATTGCTTGGTTTCGAATGGTGCGTTTGGGCGCTCGCCTTAACGATCAGCAAGTCGTGCTAGCGGGTCTCGTTGCCGGAGATCGTCTGGCTACCGAAGCCAATGCGCGCTTACAAAATGGTGTACATATTACGCCCACCGCCCCATCCGCCACAGAAAGCCCCGCATCATGAGCGACAATCTCCCAAATAATCAAAGTACACCAACGCCCGTATTCAATCTTGCGGGTAAATTAGCCGCAAGCTTCATGCACTCGAAGATTACTGCGCTGATTATGATCGCCCTCACCCTCTTCGGGTTAATGGCTTTTTTTATCACGCCCCGTTTATACAACCCCGAAATTGTGGTGCCTGGCGCGCAAATTTTAGTGCAACGGGTGGGCAATAGTGCCCAGCAAATTCAAGAACAAGTCGTAAAACCCTTAGAAGCCATTATGGCCAGCATTAAGGGTGTGGATCACACGTATGGCTATGCCGTTAATGATATGGGTATTGTCACGGTATCCTTCAAAGTAGGCAGTGATGAAGAGCGCAGTTTGCTGCTCTTGTACAACCAGCTCAGCCGAAACATGGATAAATTACCGCAAGGCACAAGCCAACCCATTGTTAAAAGTATTGGCATTACCGATGTACCGGTTATGACCATTACCTTAAGCTCCGCGCATATGGATGGCGTGGCCTTGCGTGAATTAGGCGCGCGGGTATTAGATCAACTCCAAAGCGTGCCCGATGTGGGCAACAGCAGCGTGATTGGTGGCCATCGTGAGATTTTAAGCGTCGATATTAATCCGCAAAAATTAAGCAGCACAGGTATTGCCCTCGATACCGTGATTAATTTGCTCAAGGCATCGAATGTGGTGTTACCGGGCGGAAGTTTAGTTAATAACAACGAGCGTACCGCGCTGCGGGTCAATGCGGCTTTTTCTAACATCAGTGATTTGGGCGAGATTATTATTGGCGCACACAACCAGCGCCCCGTATTTTTGCGCGATGTCGCCACCATTAAAATTGCCCCCGAGCAGAACGAGCAGTTTTCAGCCTTTGGTTATGGCCAAGGTAATAGAGATAATAAAGCCGTAGGCCAATCCAACCCTGCCGTTACCTTGGCGATTGGTAAACGGGCGGGCGCTAACGCCGTGACCGTCACCCAACGCGTCATTGATAAATTGGCGGTCGTTGAGCGCCAAATGGTGCCCCATGACGTAGATGTCACCATCACCCGAGATTACGGCAAGCGCGCCGATGATGCCGTCAATTTGCTCATGGAGCACTTGGCCATTGCCGTGTTGGTGGTGCTCATTATTTTATTTTTCTTTTTGGGCTGGCGTGAAGCGCTGATTGTGACCTTAACCGTACCCCTGACTTTGTTTGTGGTTTTAGGCGTGGGATTTGTAATTGGCCAAACGATTAACCGAATCTCATTATTCGCACTGATATTATCGTTGGGCTTGCTTGTCGATGCGGCCATTGTCGTCATTGAAAACATTCACCGGCATATTCATGAGGGTACTGAAAAAACATTCGGTGATTTACTCATCCGCGCCACGAATGAAATTGGCAACCCCACCAACATTGCCACCATCGCCGTTATTTTTGCCTTTGTGCCCATGGCGTTTGTATCCGGCATGATGGGGCCTTTTATGTTGCCCATCCCCATCAACGTGCCCATTGCCATGGTCGCCTCCTTGTTACTGGCGTATATCGTGGTGCCGTGGGCGGCTTATCGCTGGTTGGGCGGCAAGGCGAGTAAACAAATTGCAGAACGGGAAGCGCAGGGTCATGTACCCCATAAGCCGGATATTTTGCAGCGCGGGTACACAGCCGTTATCAAACCCTTACTCGGTAGCCGAGCTGTTTCCTTGTTTTTCTTGATCTTTGTTTTATTGCTCATGCTCGCCTCCATGGTAATGCCGGCGTGGCAATTCATTCGACCGGCCGGCATGAACGGCCCCTTAAGTGCCGGTGGGGTGAGCCTTAAAATGCTCCCTGAAGGGAATGTCAGCACCTTTGTTATGGAAATAGAGACCCCGGCAGGTACGGCGCTGGATGATACCGCTCGCGTCGTCGATAGCGTGGTGCATGTGCTGGCGGCAAGCCCTTATGTCACTAATTACCAAACATTTCTGGGGCGCACCGCACCGCTCACCTTTGCGGGCATGGTGCGTGGCGATATGATGCGCGAGGGGAGCAATATTGCTCAAATCCGCGTCAATATCATCTCTGAACACCACAGACCTGATACCGAAATTGTGGCAGCGAAAATTTGGGATGAGCTTAAATCCGTTCGCGAAGCCGCTAAACCGGCTTTGGTCAAACTCTATCTCACCCCGCCCGGCCCGCCGGTGCGTGCGCAAATTTTAGCGCGTATTCATGGGCCAAATTACCCTGAATTACGCGCCATTGCCCACGAGGTGAAAGCTAAATTCAGTGATGTCTACGGCATGATTAATGTCGATGACAGCATCACCACCACTGCGCCGGAATATCTTATTACGGTCGATCGCCAAAAAGCGATGCAATCAGGGGTCGCGCCAGCACAAATAGCCCAGCTGATTAACACCTTTGTACAAGGCACCACCGTAGGCGCCTTGCACGAAGCCCATTCAGCCGAGCCCATTAATATTGTGGTGCGCTTACCGCAAAGTGATCGCGCCAGCATCCAGCAGGTGCGCGATCTCACAATTACCGGCGCTAATGGCAAACAAATCCCTATCGGTAGCTTGGTTAACATTGTTAAATCCAGTGTGGCTAAACCGATTTTGGATCAAGATCAGCATGATGTGGTTTATGTGCAAGGTGATTTGCTCGGCAGCTCGCCGGTGTACGCCACCTTAACGCTCAATAAATGGCTCAATGACATGAAACTTGCCAACAACGTGACCCTCACCACCGGTAATTTGGGGTTTGTTGATGAACAACCACAAGATATTGATCGCTATCAGCTCCTTTGGGGTGGCGATATGCGTCTGACCTTAGATGTATTCCGCGATCTCGGTGCGGCATTCATTGTCGCCTTAATCTTTATTTATCTCCTGCTTGTGGGGTATTACCAATCCTTCATGCTGCCTTTAATTGTAATGGGTGCCATTCCCCTCACCTTGGTTGGAATTTTCCCCGGCCACTGGCTTTTTGGTATGCCGTTTAATGCCACCTCAATGATTGGGTTTATCGCGCTCGCTGGGGTTGTTGTGCGCAACTCTTTGCTTTTGATTGACTTTATTTTAGATTACCGCAAGCAAGGGTTTGATCTTAAAGAGTCTGTTATCACCGCAGGTGCCGTACGCTTCCGCCCCATTTTGCTTACCGCCTTAGCCATTATCTTCGGGTCGGCCGTGATGGTGACCGATCCGGTCTTTGGTGGCCTTGCGGTTTCATTGATATTTGGCACGCTCGCCTCAACCCTATTAACCTTGGTTGTTATTCCTATTTTGTATTACTTCTGGCAGCTGGATATTCAAATTCGCGAGCAAAAACAAAAGGATAAAAGCAACCCCGCGATATTATAAAAATCATGCAGCTCTAAAAATCCCCCAAGGGCAATAAAACCAGTGACACCATTCAATGGCAGGGGCATACCCTGCCATTTTTGATAAGGCGACTAGCAGCCTGTCGGGCTTTAGGGAAATCGGCTGCAAATTCATCTGAACGGTGCCTACTTCACCGCTTTTTTGGGCAATAGAACCGGCTATTACCCGGCAAAATCGGCAAAACAGGCCTTCGCTCAGCTAAATTTTCGTCACGATTCCTAAAGTCCGACAGGCTCCTAGCAAGCGCAAAGTCGAACGAACCGCTACACTAAAGCCAATTTTGTAAAATGGTGATGGTCGAATCACCCGCCCCTAAATTTGCATTGAGACCTGATACGACATGCGCGAGCTATTGAGTTTATCCCCCCTGTTCTTGGCAATTTCACTGGCATTACCCGGGTGCAGCACGCTGCCCACGGGTGCGCCTTTGGCACCACAGCAACCTGCCACCGTAACCGATACGCCACTGCCTGAAATCCGCCCGCAAACACCAGAGCAACTAGCCTACACGCGGGCGCAAATCGAAAAAAACCCGATTTATCTCATTATGGCGGGCGAGCTGGAGGGACAAGCCGATAATTTAACGCAGTCTGCCGATTTTTATTATGCGGCGGCAGAGCACTCAAATGAAGTGGCTATTTTGGCGCGAGCGGCTCAAATAACGCTGATAGCCAAGCGCTATGATTTAGCATTTAAAACAGCCCAACGCTGGGTGCAACAGGCGCCGAACTCAGATAAAGCCGCCGCAACACTGACGGTCAGCGCCCTGCAACTAGATAAGTTTCCCGCCGCAGACCAAGCTTTAACCCAGTGGCTGCATCGCGCCGGCACCCATGATGCGGCCGTCTTTAATGAGCTGGGTGCGTATCTTGATAAAAACGTACCGCAAGCGCTCGCGATTCGTTACACAGATCACCTCGCTCAGCAATTTCCCAACGTAGTGGCCGCACAATTAATCGTAGCCAAGCTGGATCTTAAATTTGGCCGAATCCAAACAGCCATTAATGCCACACGTCAAGTGATTGCGCTAGATCCGCGCAATGAAACCGCCTACGACATATTAATTGTCGCCATGAGCCAAGCCGATGATCAATCAGGCTTAATTGATGCGCTGAAATTAGCAAACCAGCAATTCCCTAATACCGATCGCTATATCTCAGGCCTAATTGAAGCGTACGTGCGCGCGGGAAAACCGCATCAAGCCGGTAAACTCATTGAGGCGGTTTTACGCAAACCGATAAAAGACTCGGCACAACTTCGCAATCTCGCCTTATTTTCTTTGCAAATTGAACGCCCTGCCCTCGCGCAAAAAGCCCTGCTCAAATTAGATAAAATACCCGGCCAGCGCAATTTAGCGCAGCTATTACTTGGCCGTTTAGCCGCCCAATCCAATCAACTGAATGCGGCGATCAAACACTTTAATTCCCTTGCGCCCGGTAGCGATCATTACGCCGAAGCGCGCATTTTAATGGCCGCCGCTTATGCTCAATCGGACGACATGACCGGCGCGCTACAAAGTTTAGATATTGCGCTCGCAGCCCCCATTGATACGGCAGACAAGCAACGGCTCACCTTGGCCAAAGCCGGGCTGCTCCAATCTCAAGGGCTAAATCAAGAATCCCTCACCCTACTCACTGAGGCGGCAACCCTTTGGCCCGGTAGCGCAGATATTCAACTGCAACGCGCCATGGTGTTACTCACACTCAACCGCAGTACCGAGGCGCGTGACGCATTAAGGCAAGTTATTAAAGATGACCCCAGCAATGCAACCGCGCTGAATGCACTGGGATTTACGCTCGCCGATGAAAATATAAACCTCAACGAAGCCGAGCAACTTGTCCAAAAAGCCTTAACCATTGAGCCCGACAACGCCGCTTATCTCGATAGCATGGGCTGGGTTTACTATCGCCAAGGCAAGCTCAACGAGGCCGCAGAAACGCTACAGCGCGCCTTTAAAATTACGCCCGACCCTGAGGTGGGCGCGCATTGGGGCATCGTACTGTGGCATCAAAACAAGCCCGATGAGGCCAAAGCAATTTGGCAGCGGGCCTTGGGGCTGAATCCAAACTTGCCGGTATTGCGCGAAGCAGTCAAAAAATTCGCCCCTGAGCTTCTGCTCAATTTGCCTGAAGCCAACCAATGAACCCATTTAGAGCAAGCCTTCTCGTCTTTAGCGGCGTTTTGATTGGGTTATTAGCCGGTTGTGCTCAAATACCGCTTCAGCCCGAATTAACTGTAGCTCAACAGCAGCGTTTAATGCCCACGTGGCAACGTCATATGCTGGCCATTAAAAGTGAGCAAAATTGGCAGTGTATTGGGCGCATTGCAATTCGCACAGAAACCCAAGGGGGCACCGTTAACTTGGATTGGAAACAAAACGGTGATTTTTCTCGGGTAACGCTCAGTGCCCCATTCAATCAGGGCGTTGTGGAACTTAAAGGACAACCAAATCTCATGATGATTACCGATTCTTCGGGCAATCAGGAAATCACCCGCGATCCAGAAGCCGCCATCGCTAAACTCACCGGCTGGCAAATTCCCATCACAGCCCTACCCGACTGGATCCGTGGCATTCCTCACCAACCCAGCGCCACCTTTAACCTCAATACGCAAGGGTTACTGCAAACCCTGCACGATTCGGGCTGGACTATCAAATATGAGCAATATATGCCCCCTGCGGCAGCCACCCTCCCCCTGCCCAAAAAGATCACGGTCAGCAAAGATCATCTCTATCTCAAGTTAATTGTTGATTCATGGCCGCCACGCGCCATCACCCCCGAGCTGCAACCGTGACGGGCATCCAAGCACAATCCTTTCGCGGGTTAGCCCCAGCCAAACTCAACCTATTGCTCCAGATCAACGGGCAGATTACAAAAGGCAAGTTTCAAGGCTACCACGAGCTACAAACTTACTTTCAGCTCATAAATTATGGCGATAGTTTGCAAATTGATGTAACCCAAACACCGCAAATCACCGTGCAATGGGAAGCAGGCGATGAGCCCATTGAACATAGGCCCCACCGCATTCAAGATGACCTCATCTACCGCGCCGCATCCGCGTTACAGCAAATCTCAATTGAGCAAAGAAAACCGCCCCTCGGCGCAAACATTCTCCTGCGAAAAAATACCCCCATCGGCGGTGGCATGGGGGGCGGCTCCTCCGCCGCTGCCACGACATTACTTGCCTTAAACCGCCTTTGGGCGCTGAATTTATCACAAACTAAACTCCTTGATTTAGCCGTGCTATTAGGCGCAGATGTGCCTGTATTCATCAACCAAACCAGCGCGTGGGCCGAAGGCATAGGTGAGCGCATAACGCCGATGACAAGCCCGCCCAATGCGCAATGGTTTGTTGTGGTTGTGCCGCACTCAACCCTGTTAACGTGCCATGGTTTTGCCCACCCGCAACTATGCCGCGACACCCCAAAACAAGATGCGCAGGATACCTTGTCCCATTGGCAAACACAGGCCGGCAATGCGTTTGAACCCATCGCGCTCAAAGAATCCGCCGCCATTAACGACTGTTTTCATGCCCTGCGCGCACAAGCCGGCTTTGCCCGCTTAACAGGCAGTGGTGCCTGCCTTTTTGCCCCAGTTGCAAGCGAGGCGGCCGGCCAGCATATCGCCACAAATATTCTGAATGAAATCAAGGCGGCCAAGCGGGTAATCGTCGCAAAAGCCTTTATTCAGCCTGCGTGTGTCACGGTATGAATACGCAAAACAGTAAAAATTTTGCGCAAAAGACTTGGCAAAGCCCAAAGGCTTCGTTAAGATGCGCTCCTCTTTCGTTTGGGCCGTCGCCAAGTTGGTTAAGGCACTGGGTTTTGATCCCAGCATACCTAGGTTCGAATCCTAGCGGCCCAGCCAAATTCCCGGAAGAATGATGACAATCCAAAGAACCCTGATGGTATTTTCTGGCAACGCTAATCGAGCACTCGCCGAGCGTGTTGTTGAAAGCCTTGATATACAACTTGGTCAAGCCACAGTTTCCCGATTTAGCGATGGCGAAAGCTTCGTCGAAATTTTGGAAAATGTTCGCGGACGAGATATTTTCATCATTCAACCAACCTGCGACCCCACCAATGACAACATCATGGAACTCATGGTCATGGTAGATGCGTTACGCCGAGCCTCGGCTTATCGCATCACAGCGGTCATCCCCTACTACGGTTATTCACGCCAAGATCGCCGCGTGCGATCAGCGCGTGTACCCATCAGCGCGAAAGTCGTGGCCAATATGCTTCAAAGCGTGGGGGTCGATCGAATTCTTACCGTCGATTTACACGCCGATCAAATCCAAGGCTTTTTCGACATCCCCGTAGATAACGTGTACGCCTCGCCCATTTTGCTGGGTGATATTTGGCGCCAAAAATATAACGATCTTATTGTTGTATCACCCGATGTGGGCGGGGTGGTTCGAGCCCGTGCCGTCGCCAAGCGTCTGGATGATTCAGACCTCGCTATTATCGACAAGCGGCGCCCTCGCCCGAATGTCTCTCAAGTGATGCACATTATTGGTGAAGTGCGCGATAAAACCTGCATCATTGTGGATGACATGGTCGATACCGCTGGCACTTTATGTAAAGCCGCCAGCGCACTCAAAAAACATGGCGCAAAAAAAGTAGTGGCTTACGCCACCCATGCCATTTTATCTGGCGCTGCGATTGAAAATATCAATGGTTCAGATCTAGATGAGTTGGTTATAACCGACTCCATTCCGCTCAAGCCCGATGCGCAGCAGTGTCAAAAAATCCGCGTGCTCTCGGTGGCCGGCATGTTGGCTGAAACCATTCGGCGCATCCACACCGATGAATCGGTAAGCTCCCTCTACAACGACTAACGCCTATTATCAGCTTGAACTGGCTGATTTTTCTGGCTATAGCCGAATGATTCCTCTATAATTTTGCGCCTTATCAAGCGGTGTTCTTTAGGGCAGCCTTGGTAAAACGTTGGGGTTGTTTGGTCGCGAGCAACCCCTATCACACTGGTCTTGGCGCGATTAATCGCGTGGTTTAAGGCCAGATGTTTTTAAAATCTGGAGTTTATTTTATGTCTAAAGAAACGTTTGTACTTAATGCCAAGCGTCGTGATGATCAGGGGAAAGGTGCGAGCCGCCGCCTGCGTCATGAAGGCCGCATTCCGGCGATTGTTTATGGTGGTGGCACCGCCCCCGAGGCGATTACCATTGAACACAATGAGATCATCAAGCACTTAGAGCACGAAGCGTTTTACTCGCACGTGCTTGAGTTGAATGTTGATGGTGCCAGCACGCAAGTTATTTTGCGTGATTTGCATCGCCATCCGTTCAAGCCTTCGGTGATGCATGCCGATTTCCAGCGCGTTTCAGCCAACGAAACCCTGCATATGACGGTGCCTTTGCATTTCTTGAACAAAGATACCTGCGTGGGCGCGAAAGCGGGCGGCTTGGTACATATCGCTTTAACTGAAATTCATATCGAGTGCCCTGCCCACGCGTTACCTGAATTTATTTCGGTTGATCTCAAAGCTCTTGATATTCACCAATCATTGCATTTAAGCCAAATCACCCTGCCTGCGGGCGTTAAAATCCCCGCTTTAGCACAAGGTGCGGAGCACGATGCGGCGGTGGTTACCATTCATCCATCAAAATTGGATAAAACCATCGAACCTGAAGCCTAATTCACGATAACCCGATGATATCGGGGATACGATGAAACGAGACCCCGTTGAGTTTGCCTTCCCGCTTGGAAAGTGCCAAACCAACGGGTTTTTAGTGCCAACCCCTATTGGAGGCGAACCATCATGGCGATTCAATTAATTGCGGGGCTTGGCAATCCCGGGCAAAAATACGAGGGCAACCGACACAATGCGGGGTTTTGGTTTTGCGATAACCTAGCGCGCAGAATCAATGGCACTTTTACCTCAGAGCCAAAATTTCACGGAGATTTACTGCGCGTTTCAATGGCGCACCAAGATCGCCGAATTGCAAAGCCCCAAACATTTATGAACTTATCGGGCAAAACCGTTGCCGCCGTGGCGAATTTTTATAAAATTGCACCACAGGATATTCTCATCGTGCACGATGAGCTTGATTTATTACCCGGCAAAATGAAAATAAAACAAGGTGGCGGCCATGGTGGGCATAACGGGCTTAAAGATATTCAAGCGCAGCTGGGCAGTGCTGAGTTTTGGCGCTTAAGGTTAGGCATTGGCCATCCTGGGGATCGTGCTCAGGTGGTGGGTTTTGTGCTCACTAATCCCCCTGCCTCAGAACGCCTGCTGATCGACAGCTGCATAAACCATGCGCTCGATCATATTGAAGAACTACTTAATGCCGATTTAGCGCACATGATCCCCCTGATTAATGGTTTTACCGCAGCCTAACTCCCTTACGAGCATCCCCACAGCATCGGTTATTTGGCGTACCATAGCCGCCACTTTTTAATCATTTCCACCAAACGCGGAGACATCCCATGGGTTTTAATTGCGGCATCGTTGGTTTGCCAAACGTAGGGAAATCTACCCTTTTTAATGCCTTAACCAAGGCCAATATTCAGGCAGAAAACTACCCATTTTGCACGATTGAACCCAATGTCGGGATTGTGGCCATGCCCGATTCCAGGCTGGATCAATTGGCTCACATTGTTAATCCGGAACGCGTTCTACCCACGACGATGGAGTTTGTCGATATCGCAGGCTTGGTCAAAGGTGCGTCTAAAGGCGAAGGTTTGGGTAATCAGTTTTTAACTAATATTCGTGAAACAGATGCCATCGCCCAAGTGGTTCGCTGTTTTGATAATGACGATATTATCCACGTAGCAGGCAAAGTTAGCCCGCTGGATGATATTGAAATTATTAATACAGAATTGGTATTAGCCGATTTAGACGTTGTGATTCGCAATTTAGATCGCGCCGTTAAGGCGAGTAAATCGGGTGTGAATAAAGAAGCCATGGCGCGTAAAGAGGTTCTTGAAAAAGTCTTTACAGGCTTAAATGCCGTGCAACCTGTGCGTGCTTTGGGTTTAAACAAAGAAGAGCTGGCGGTGATTCGTGATTTACAACTGATGACAGCCAAACCCATTATGTATATCGCCAACGTAAGCGAAGATGGCTTTGTTAATAATCCCTATCTTGATGCCGTATTGGCACATGCGGCAGCCGAGGGCGCACCTGTCGTACCGGTGTGCGCCACCATTGAGGCTGAGCTTATGCAGCTGGACGATAGCGAGCGCGACGAGTTTTTAACCGCCTTGGGGTTAGAAGAACCGGGTTTAAACCGCGTGATTCGCGCAGGGTACAAACTATTGGGCTTGCAAACGTACTTTACCGCTGGCGTTAAAGAAGTGCGCGCGTGGACGATTCATGAAGGCGCAACCGCACCCCAAGCCGCAGGCGTAATCCATACCGATTTTGAACGGGGCTTTATTCGTGCACAAACCATCGCCTTTGATGATTTTATCCAGTACAAAGGCGAGGCCGGTGCCAAAGAAGCGGGCAAAATGCGGGCTGAGGGAAAAGATTACATCGTTAAAGATGGTGATGTTCTAAACTTCTTGTTTAATGTTTAATTCATTTTAGAATTTTTCAAGTACGGGTGGGTCGCTCCATTCTGGTGGCCTACTCAAAAACAAAGCATGGTTCAACCCCACACGAGGACCACCAGCGCATGATTAACCGCCCCTACCCCGCTCATCGTCCGCGTCGAATGCGGCGTGATGCCTTTAGTCGTCGTTTGATGCAAGAAAACACCCTCTCGGCCAATGATTTGATCTTGCCTGTGTTTGTGTTAGAAGGTCATAATCAGCGAGAGGCAATCACATCAATGCCCGGCGTGTTTCGCCAAAGCATAGATTTACTTCTCGAAACGGCTGATCGGGCGCAGCGATTAGGCATCCCCGCCATCGCCCTATTTCCGGTTACACCCGCAAGTGCAAAATCAGCTCAGGCAGAAGCCGCTTATGACCCCGAGGGTTTGGTTCAG
>DZCK01000164.1 GCA_022730245.1 Halothiobacillus neapolitanus | reverse complement strand
GCGGCGATTTTTTCCCGGAGCAGGGTGCCGAGCGCGCGGCGGCCTTCGGGTAATTCTGCAAACATCGATTTTTTGTAGAGGCCGATGCCGGCGTAGGTTAGGCAGTTGCTCGCTTCATGCGCGTCGGCCACGCACAATGCTAAGTGCTGTTGGTTAAGCGCAAAATCGCCTTGGGTGTGATGGGCTGGATTGGTAACCATCACCAGCCGAAAATCGATTTCGGGCGGGAGCGGCGCGCGGGTCAGGGTTTCAAACGGGAAGTCGGTGAAGATATCGCCGTTCACCAAGATAAAGGTATCGCTGAGTCGCGATAAGGCATGGCGAATGCCGCCGGCGGTTTCCAGATTCTCATTCAGGTGGTTTTCCCAAGAGTAATGCAGGCGAATGTTCCAGCGGCTGCCATCGCCTAGGGCGGCGGGGATCTGCTCGGCCAAATGGTTAAGGTTGATGACGATGTCGGTGATGCCCGCCGCCGCCAGCCGTTCGATGGGGTATTGAATTAAAGGTTTGCCGCCCACGGGCAGCAGGGGCTTTGGCGTGTGGTCGGTTAGGGGGCGCATCCGCTCGCCCCGCCCCGCCGCCAAAATCATGGCGCGGATGGGGTTAGGGGGCGGGCGCACGTTTTTTCACCGATTGGCCGCGTTATTTCGCATCGGTTGCGGTGGTTTTTTTAGCGCGCTCGATGACCCGTTCAATCATTTTTTGTTGCGCTTGCGGGCTTTCGGCGGCATTGCTCATGAGCGGGGCGATCAGGGCGTTCACTTTGCTGGGAATGAGCTGGGTATTGATGGCTTCGATATCGCTTAGGCCGAGCTGGCCGGTGTCGGCTTTGAGTTGCAGTGAGCTGATTAAATAGTTGTAACGGGCGTTGAGAAAGTTGGCCATGGCGCTAAAGACCAGCGTTTGCGCATTGAGTACATCCACAATGGTGCGCGTGCCGACTTGATAGCCCGCTTGGGTGGCCGCCAAGCTCGTGCGGGCCGATTCCACGGCTTGCTCATAGGCGGTGATTTCGCTTAAGTTGGTGAGCACGCCCCGGTAATCATTTGCGGTGCCTTGCTCGGTTTGGCGGCGCAGGTTTTCGATTTGATTTTGCGTTTGTTGATATTGAAACGCGGCTTGGCGCGATTTGGCGTTGATGCGCCCACCGGTGTAAAGCGGTACGGCGAGTTGAACGCCAATGCTGCCCGCCAAATTGGTGGTTTGATTGCCGTTAAATTGGCTGGGGGCGTCGTTGTAGCCATATTGCCCCACGAGATTGACCGTGGGCGCGGCGGCGGCGCGATTGATGGCGATATTTTCTTGGCTGATTTGCCCGCCCAGCTCGGCGCTTTGCAGGGTGATGTTTTGCTTGATGGCAAGCGCAGTCCAATCGTGCAGGCTTTCGGGGTTGGGGCGGGGGGTGGCGAGATTGGTTTGAATGTCGCTTAAGTCGCCGGGCATTTCATTGGTCAGCGTGGCGAGCGCCGCGCGGGCATTTTCGAGCGCATTGCGGTTGGTGATGATGTCGGCATTGGCTTTATCGAAATTGGCTTGCGCATTGGCGACATCGGTCACGGCAATTAAACCCACTTCATAGCGCTTTTGTGCTTGTTCTAATTGGTTTTTGAATGCCGTTTGGCTGGCGATGGCCAGTTGCAAGCCCGCATTGGCTTTGAGCACATTAAAATACGCTTGGCTTGCCCGCAAAATGAGGTTTTGTTGGGCGGCGGCATAATCGAGCTCCGCTTGTTTGGCTTGCAGGTCGGCGATGCCTAAATTAAGGCTGTCGATGCGGTTATAAATGACCTGATTCAAATTAATGCCGAGGTTTGTACCCGCGCCCGAGATGGTTTTTGGGGCGGTGGCTAAACCGCCGGAAAGCACATCGGTTCGGTTGTAGCTGGCGCCTGCAACCCCATTAATTTGCGGCAATAAATTCGATTGCGCGATGGGTTTGTTTTCAGCCACGGCCATGCGGTTTTGATCGGCCGCTTTAAGGGTTTGATCGTTTTGCGCCGCCAAATTAACAATATCGAGCAAATTGGTTGCCGCAAGTGAGGGCAGGGTAAAACCAGCGCTCATGCTCAGGATGATTGAGATGAGCGTTGGTTTTAAACGCAAGGAGCCAAGTGTGTTTGGGCGGGTCATTATAAATTCACCTAAATATTGTTAGCTTGCTAATCGAATAATACTTTAGCGCAAAATAGGATAGTGCAGGGAAAGGCTTTTAATTAGAGGCTTTTACTCAAGGCGGTTGAGCCGCCCGCGTTATCGCGCCCTCGCAGGGCGCGGCAGCTAATTAAACGAAAACTGCGGTTTGGGCTCGGCACCAATCAGGTATTTGGTGGCCGTTTCGAACAAATTTTCGGTGGTAAGTCGATCATCTGGGTGGCGCGTTACGAGCAGGCCCGACAGGATGGGCGCTTGCCCTGCGATTGCAAACAAGCGCCCGCCGACATTGAGTTGCTGGCGGTACGATTCGGGAATGGTTTGCACCGCGCCTGTGATGACGATCACATCAAAGCGTTCGTTTTGTGCCCAGCCCGTGGCGGCATCGCCGGTTTCAAGCACCACCCGTTCAATCCCGAGGGCTTTGAGCCGATCGCTGGCGGCAGCGGTAAAATCGGCATGAATATCGACGCTATGAACGCTATTGCCGAGGTTAGCGAGGCAGGCAGTAAAAAAGCCGGTGCCGGTGCCGATCTCTAAAATACGCTCTTGCGGGGCGATATTGAGCACTTGCAAAATGCGCCCTTCCACCACGGGGGGAAGCATAAATTCACCATGGCCGATGGGTAGTGGCGTGTCTGAAAATGCCAGATTACGCTGTTCTGCGGCAACAAACTGCTCGCGCGGGATTTTGAATAGCGTGTCGAGTACGCGTTTGTCGAGCACATCCCAAGGGCGGATTTGTTGCTCAACCATGTTAAAACGCGCCAGTTCGGTATCAAAAGCCATCATTTTTGAAATAAATCCTGTAAAAGAAATCCTGT
>DZCK01000034.1 GCA_022730245.1 Halothiobacillus neapolitanus | reverse complement strand
GCGGCTTTTGGATCAGCAACTCGGCTCACCAAGGATTTGATCAGAGGCTCCCTAAATGCACTAAAAAATAAGCCCATCGCAGCCGATGCGATGGGCTTAAATTGCGGGTCGGTTTGCGCTTAAATTGGTTTTTAACTAACTGAGGTGGCGCACAGATAATGTGGTGCCTAAAATTTTGCGGGCGCCCGGGGCAATAGACACCGTATCATCGGCTGCATTCACCGCTTCAACACAGACCATGTGTCGAGATTCATCGGGGCGCATACCCGCAGGAACATGCTCATCGGGGTTCCAAACCACGGTGGAATGACTCCCCTCTTTTTCCACCAAAATAACGCGGTTAAATTCGGTGTCTTCGATTTCAACGGCGTGGCTTGTACCAAAATAAATGCGATCTAACGCGCCATTGATCGTGATGACATCATCTTGCTGTGTGCGGGCAAAGCCTTTGAGTTTGTCGAGATAGTAGCCGCCTTCCAAGCCGCGAATAACCACGCTTTGGGTATCGCCCACTTCAAGGTAGGTGTGCAGGCCTTGGGTGATGCTGAATGATTCGGTGCCGGTATTATGAGTGACTAACTGCACGCGCAAGGTGCGACCAATGTGCATGATTAGGTCGAGCTCAAACGGGTGGGGCCATAGCGCCAGCGTTTGCGCATTGTCGGTTATGCGCCAGTGCAGGCTCATCATCCCATCGTCGTGGCAATCTGCCTTCATAAGCTGCCAATCCATAAATCGCACAAACCCGTGCGCCATGCTCAGTGTGGCGTGGTTGCCGAACCAGGGCCAGCAGACGGGAATGCCGCCGCGTACGGATTTTCCGGTTTCGTAGCTGGGCGCTTCGGCGCGCCAAACAACGAGATTTTCTTCATCGGCTGGTTGCCACTCAATGATTTGGGCGCCTTGAATGGCAACCATCGCTCGGGCAAGCGGGGTATCAATTTTGGCGAGAATTAAATCGCCAATGGTGATGAACTCAAGGCCGGTACAGTCAGCAAACCGTGCGTTGAAGGGTTCTAGTTGGTCCATGGGGTTGTTCTCGCAAGACAAATAAATTCAAATAAGTGGCTAGGTAGCCGGTTACGTTCGCACAATGCTGTTGCTGTCATTGCCAAATGGGGTGGGGATGTACTCATCTGCCGCATCGTCATTAAGCCAGCGTGCGCCATCAATCAGATAGCGAAATTGATAACGCTGATCGGTGGGTAAATCGACCGTAATACTAAATTGTCCATCCGTTTTGCATTTCAGTGGGTGGCTAATTTGCGACCATTCGTTGAAATCCCCGACAAGCATCACGGTTTTGGCATCCAAGCTCGCTTCAAGCGGTAAGCTGAAGGTGACTTTGCAAACAGGGCGAGTTTTTAGTGGCTTTTTAATCAGTGACATACGATAAATTCTCCATGAATGTGATCGAGTGCAGGTAAAATATTGGGAGCCGCTGGGCTGCCCAGTGCGGTTGGTTGTTTGCGACTATCCTGATTCTTTTTAACCTTTTTATTTGACAGGATTGTCACAAATAACAAACTTTTAAGCAAAATTTTTGCGCTTAATTGTGTTGTTTCTCGATTAGCCGAATTAATCGTCCTTCATTAATTAATCCGACCGTGACAAAAAGCAGCAAAAGCAAAAGTAGCGCACCGATGGCTAAAAATAAAATTGGGGCGACTATGGCGAGAATAGATTGTGTGGCGCTATCTAAGCCATTAGCTTGAATTAGATTAATCACATGTAACGGGTTGACTAAAATGGGCTGCTTGATAAAGGCCCAGATGTAAAATCCGATTGTAATTAGAGCCGCAACGAGCGCGATGAGCGGCCAGCGTTGAATAAATCGTTGGCGCCGAGCCAGCATGAGTTGAATTTCTGGATTCATGGGTTTTCTCGATGAAGGATTAACCACCCGTAACCGGTGGGAAAAAGGCGACCTCGTCACCATCGCGCAAGGGATGATCGAAGGGCACATACTCATGATTGACCGCCGCAAGAATATTGGCGGGCGGCAATTGGTGGCTTATGCAGGCCCAAGCCGCTTGTACGGTGCTTGGCGTGGCGACGATGGTGAGATCGTCTTGTGCGAATTGTTCGCGCAGGCTGGCAAAAAGCTTGATGGTGATGCTCATGGGGATTGCTCTGTCTTGGCGTGATAATCGGGAATCATGCAGAACGGGTATTGTCTGTTAAAGTTGGGCTCATGCAAAGAAACGCGGTAAAAATTCGTGTGAATTTGAGCGTTCTTTTATCATCCTAATGATTCTTTTTAAATAGTTTACATGGCGAGGGTGCATTCATGCGCTGGTTCAAACGAGGCATCATGTTGCTGGTTGCGATAATTTTGGTGGCATTTATTGCGGCATTCGCTTTTGTGGCCACGTTCAACCCCAACGATTACAAAGACCAAATTGCGCGCTTGGTGCAAGATAAAACAGGGCGGAGTATTGAGTTTGCAGGGCCGATTAGCGTTACCTTGTTTCCGTGGCTGGGCGCTACGCTAAAAGACGTGTCTGTGGGCAATGCCCCGGGCTTTGATGAAAAAACCATGCTTAAGGCGAAAACAGTTGAGGTGAAAGCCGCGCTCTTGCCTTTATTAAAGGGTAAGTTTGAAATTGGCACGCTGGTGCTGGATGACGCGACCATCCATCTTGCGCGTGATCGTAATGGCGTAACGAATTGGGCCGATTTAATCGCGCATCAATCCCGTGCATCTTCGGCAGTGGCAAAACCTGCCGATGGTCAGGCGAGCCCGCCTTCCTTGCGGTCTTTAGCCATCGGCGGCATTGCTATTAACAATGCCACGCTCGATTGGCGAGATGCGCTAACCGGGCAAACCCTTGCCCTGCAACAGCTGAATTTGCAAAGTGGTGCGGTTAATTTTGGGCAGGCAATTAATTTATCTTTGAGTTTTTCTTACGGCTTGCAGGATCGGGCAATGGGCGCATTATCCGGCGCGGTGCGTTTGGATGGCTCGGTTACGATGGATGCCGCTTTGCAGCATTTGGCGGCTAAATCACTTAAGTTTGAGGCATCGCTCGTGCCGGGTGTGGGCGCACCTGCCACGTTACCCAAGCAAACGAAAATTACGCTGCAAAGCCCCGAGCTTGACTTGGACTTATCTCAACAAATGGCAGTAATGCCCGCGTTTAGCTTCGATGTGGATGTTGAGCGCGGGTTCGGATTAACCCATGCCGCGCTCAACAGTGCGGGCGATGTGCGTGCCAACTGGCGCCAAGGCGTGTATTCGATAAAAAACATGACGCTGGCGGGCGGCATCCAAGGTTTGGCTACGCATACCGGCGAGCTTAAATTTAGTGCGGCCGGTGGGGTGAATGCCACAATCCCGCCGGGCAATGCGGCACAAGCGCGCATTGATTTAACAAATTGGCAGCTGGAATCAACGCCGTTGGTATTGAAAACCACTCTAAAAATAAATGGCTTGGGCAAGGATATGACGATCACAGGCCCATTGAGCCTATTGCCGTTTAATCCTCGTGAATTAGCCAGCGCTTGGCATTATCGCGTGCCGCCGATGCAATCTTCTAACGCATTAACGCAATGCGCACTAACGGGGGACATTTTTGCTACACCCGCGCAGGCTCTGCTGAATAATTTAGTTTTTAATCTAGATGGCCACGAGATAAAAGGCAGTGCGGGTCTTGCGGATATCAAATCCCAAAAAATATACGCCCGTTTAACCGGCGGTAATTGGGATATGAATGCCTATTTGCCACCGGGAAGCGCGGCAAAATCAGCGGACATTGCTGAGCAAACCGTTGGCGCGGCGGGCGCTCATGGCAATTTGGCCAAAACGAATCCCGTTGGTGATGTACCAATTGACCTGCCCATCCCCGCTCTGCGTGCTTTGAATGCCGATATCGAGTTGAATTTGGCGCAAATTAGCTACCAAAAGTATCAATTAAATCAATTGGCAATGATATTAGTAGCGCAGGGCGGGAAAATTGCACTTAACCAGTTGAATTTCAATGCCTTTGATGGCGCGGTGCAAACGCAGGCGGCGCTCGATGTTCGCAGCGCCATACCCGATTGGCAGCTGGGTTTGGTGGGCAAAAATATCGCTTTGCAGCCTGCTTTGATGGCAGTAATGGGTGAGGCGCGGGTTTCCGGTGTAGGCGATATTAATTTCGATGGTCGCGCGCAAGGGAATAGCCTCAATAAACTTAAAGCCAGCCTAGAGGGTAAAACAAATTTCGCACTTAAAAACGGCAAAATTAAAGGGATTGATTTGGGCTACCTGCTGCGTTCAGCGCAAGCACGTTTGCAGGGTGATACGGCGGCGGTGCCCGCAGAAGAAGCGACCGATTTTTCAACAATGACAGCCAGCGCCCTCATTGCCAATGGGGTTGCCCATAACGATGATTTGCAAGCCGCCTCGCCGTTATTCCGGGTTACCGGTGCGGGTGATGTCGATTTAGCGCGCGAAACCATTAATTATGTGTTGAATGCCATCATCGTTAATACCGCCACGGGTCAAGAAGGCAAGGCGCTGGATAAACTCAAGCAGCTAACGGTGCCAATTAAAATTACCGGCACGTTTGCTAAGCCAAAATTTGGCATCGATATGCAGGCCGTATTGAAAGATCAAGCCAAACAAAAAGTAGAGAATAAAATTAACCAAGAGCTGGATAAACGCTTAGGTACGGGAGCCGAGCCGGTGAAAAATTTACTCAAAGGCTTAGGGCTTTAATGACGAATCAACCGATGGTGGCCGTGCTTAACGGGCCCGATTTCTCTGAGCGATTATTAGCTTGGTTTGATGTGCATGGCCGACATGATTTACCTTGGCAAAAGCCGCGCACGGCTTATCGGGTCTGGGTTTCTGAGGTGATGCTGCAGCAAACGCAAGTGGTGACCGTGATTGATTACTTCAACCGGTTTATGGCGCGATTCCCTAAGCTTGAAGATTTAGCGGATGCCCCGCTGGATGAGGTATTGGCTTTGTGGTCTGGCTTGGGTTATTACGCCCGTGCCCGCAATTTACATGCGGCGGCACGGGTTATGGCCGCGCAAGGCATCCCCGATTCTTTGGCGCATTGGCTGGCTTTGCCCGGTGTGGGCGCCTCGACAGCAGCGGCGATTTTGGCGCAAGCGTTTGATACCCCCGCAACCATCCTCGATGGAAATGTGAAAAGGGTGATGGCGCGCCATGCCGGTATTAATACCCCGATTGAGCAGGCCGCTACAATCCAAGCCTTATATTACATAGCCAAAAGGCATACACCCAGCACACGACTGGCAGATTACACGCAGGCCATTATGGATTTAGGCGCGACTGTGTGTACGCGCAGCCAAGCGAATTGCGCGGGTTGCCCCGTATCGCAAGATTGTGTGGCTCTTAAAACGGATCAAGTGGCACATTTACCCGCACGGCGTGCGCGCAAGCCCATTCCGACGCGCCAGGCGGTTTTTATTCACCTTGAAGATGAGGCGGGGCGGATCATGCTGATTCGCCGCCCCCCCTCAGGCATTTGGGGTGGGTTGTGGTGTTTGCCTGAATATACACCCGTTCGGGCGGATGACATTGAGGCGGCGCCGAGCGCTGATTGCTTGGCGCCGCGTGCCACAGTGCTGTCGAAATGGTCATTCGCGCCGCAGGGCGATGCCGTTCAAGTGGCCACGTTCGAGCATAGGTTTACCCATTACCAGTTAACTGCCTGCATTGAGCGTGTTCGTGTGGCCGCGCATGCCAGCCCGCAAGACACGCCTGATCGGCGCTGGTTTCATCGCCATGATTTACCTGAGGTATTGCCGCAATTAGGCTTGCCCCGGCCGATTGCCCGTTTTTTGGCCGATTACGCGGCTTCAAAGGGCGGCTAATTGTGGTGCACAGGCAACCCAACCCATTTGTTTTTATTTTTGCAGATAGTTAAGAGCGGTAATTGAATTATGAGTCATGAAATTCCTTCTTCTCCCGTTAATGAGCGGGTTGTGTTTTGTGCGCGGCTGCAGTGTGAGGCCAAAGGGCTGGTTAAACCGCCTTATCCCGGCGCGCTGGGGCAACGAATTTTTGAAGGGGTATCTGAATCCGCTTGGCTTGCTTGGCGTGGCCATCAAACCATGTTGATTAATGAGTATCGTTTATCGCCCATTGATCCCAAAGCGCGCAAGTTTTTAGAAGAGGAAATGGAAAAATTTCTTTTTGGCGGCGAGGTAACGCAACCTGAAGGTTATGTGCCGCCAGAATCAATATAGCCAATGCTTAAAATAGATTTTTTCCATATTTATTAATGGGCTAATTTCTATTTATTTTTGCCGCAACCGAACTTAATCGTGTGCGTGTGGGGTCAAGGTCGGCTCGTGATCGCTCGCTGCGGGGGCGGGGGTATCGCCACGATACAACCGGTGCTGCTGCAGGCTCTGCTATCGAAATAGGCTGGGGTACTGATTTGGGGTTTATGGCGGTAATTTGACCGTGGTCATCAAAACTAAAATTGATAATTTTTTCGTGTTGAGCCAAAAGAACGGCAGCAGGCTGAATGGTAAATCCTTGTGCGATGGCAATCGCATCGGCAAGTGGTGGCGCGCCGCGCCGATCGTGGTGACGAAACCGCAGCCAGTTATAAATTGCCCACAAAATAAAAGCAGCGCCCCCTAGGCTAATAATGATCGAAAAAATCGCCAATGTTTCCAGCGTTCGCGCGGGGTCTTTCAGCACGAATATATCCAGACGCTGATAACCAAACCACCACGCCACCACAGCGGCCAGGGGCATGAGCAGGTAGAGCCAAATCAACCATCCGGTCGTGGCGATGAGCGCTAAGGCACCTCTTTTGGTTGCATCGATTAAATCGGGGCGATGAATAATTTCAGGAATGCGTGGGCGAAGAATGCTGCTCATGGCTGGTTTGGCTCGTTATTAATCGGTGTTTCTTCCCGGATGCCGCGATCAGGGCTTGTCCAGCGGGCGCGCTGGCCGCGTTTTTTGAGTAGCGTTTTGGGTACGGCCACAATTGTGGTGAGCATAATCAAAAGCCAAAACGCTAACGGGTACCAGATGATCCAAAAATAATTGCGAAAGAAGCGTTTTTTTGGCTCGTATCGTCGATCAATCAGCATGCTGATTGCAAATTGTGCCATAGCGGTAACACCCAGCATCACGCCATTCCATTGCGGGAGCAGGGTATCAACCCGCCAGTTGGGTGCGAGCGGAACAAAAAGCCCAAGAACATACAGCACGATTAATAACAGCATGATGTAAGCCCAAACCACGGAGGCGAGGTATTCAAGGGCAACGGCCCAAAAGCGCCGCCGCCGCCAGATGAGTAAATTGCGTCCATGTTTGATCAGAACCTCAACCCCACCTTGCGCCCAGCGCAGGCGTTGTTTCCAAAGCCCTTTGAAGGTTTCGGGCATGTAGATGTAGCAGAGCGCATCGGGTTCGTAGCGAATATCCCAGTGGTCCATTTGTAGGCGCCATGAAATATCGATGTCTTCGGTAATCATCTCCTCAGACCAGTAGCCCACGCGATGCAAGGCGGTGCGCCGATACCCCACAATGACGCCGGAGACGGTAAATAGCCGGCCATAAACCCGTTGAGCGCGCTTCATTAACCCAATAATGGAGGAGAATTCACCCACTTGGAGTTTGCCTAAGAGCGAGGAGCGGTTCAGGATGCGCGGGTTGCCGGTAACCGCACCCACCCGATTGCCGGAAGCAAGGTGCACCATCATCCACGCCACTGCGTTGGGGTGCAGCAAGGCATCGCCATCAATACAAATGAGAAACTCATGCTTTGCCGCAATGGCGCCCGCCCGCAGCGCCATGGCTTTGCCTTGGTTGGTGGTGAGGTGCACTACCCGCAAGCGTGGATTGAGCCCCGCGAGCTCATCTAGAATTTCGGCTGTGGCATCCGATGAGCCATCATTAATGGCAATCACTTCAAATTCAGGGTATTCAGTTGCCAAAGCATAGTGAATGGTGTCGCGGACATTCTGCGCTTCATTAAAACAGGGGATTAAAATGCTGGCGGGGGGGCGATTGGTCGTGGCGGGCGGAAAATCGGGCCCTAAATCGTAGCGATTTTCCCAACGTAAGTAATACCAAACACCACCAATCATCCACATCCACGCCATAATTAAAGGGTAATAAAACGCATAACCAAACAAAAATCCCTGCGTGGTCGTGGCACTTAGGGCGAGGACTAAATCGATTTGCGTGATGAAGGTGCCCATTACGGTTTTACCGGATAATAAGGAAATTCATTCAGGCTAATGCCTTCAAAAGTCGGCTTAAACGGCGGATGGTTGGTGAGAAAATCATCTGGGTAATAAGCAAGATTGACGGCACCTTGGCGGATAAGGCTTTGCATCCATTGTTTAAGTGTTTCGCCTTCAATCCACTCATCGGTACGCCAATTTTTGGTTTGTAATTCAAAAACCACTTTTTGCAACCCATCGGGTTTTTGCGCCACCGTGCTGGCCAGTTTTTGTAGCCATTGCGCGGCGGGCTCATCGGTGCCATCCAGATAAGGCATGGCCATTAACGCGATGTGATCGTACTGGGCAAGAAAGGGGGTAAGTGCTTGGGCAAATCGCGCTTCGCTTGAGGGGTCAAGCACTACGCGGGCGTACAGGTTGCGTGCGATGCTAAAGGGGTTGCTGGCATTCGCATAAAAGCGTGTTTTTTGCACCAAGGCCTGACCGAATGCAATTAACGCATCGGTTTTTTGACGTGGGCTTAATGAGCCGCTGGGTAGCGGGTTGTTGGTGCCGGGCCATCGTGCGCTGGGGCTTAATGCGCTGGCATCTTCATCTTCAGCCAAATAGGCATCATCGTGAATAAGTAGGCCATGGATGCCGGTACAGCTTTTGCCTAAATCGGCGTAAATTTGCCCGATAATTTCAAGAGATTCCGGCAAAAACGGGCTAAGCCGATGGTAATCCCGCTGCGCGGGCACAATTTCCCCATCAGAGTTTTTAACTTTTACGGCTAAGCGGGCTTGCAGCGCTGCATCCGGTAATTGGTATGCCAGCATGGGTAGCCAAGCAAATACCCGCACCCCGGCCCGAGTTTGTAATTGCCATGCCACGCGATTAAATAAATCGGCGCGCACGGGCAATACGCTGTTCGGGAAATAGAGCGCTTTGGGGGTGCCGGTGCCATCGGGATCGGCGAAGGCTTGCAAATACACTGTGCGGATGCGCAGGGCTTTGATGCGATCGAGCAATTTACCAAGGTTCTCGTTAGCGCGCTTGGGGTCGGCATCGTAGATATAATCTAGGTCCACTTGCACTGCCCGCTCAATGCCGGGGCGATGAACTATGGATTGCTCGACTTGATTTTCAATTGAAACCGGTGAGGGGTCGTTCATTACGAGCAGCCGGCCATACGATTGCGTTTTTTGCGTTTGGTTATCTAATGTTCGATCGCCCAAACCAAAGGATATAAATAATCCGGCCTCGGCGGCAATCGCTTCAACTTCTTTGTTCATCGCGCCATATGGCCAAACAATGGCGCGCGGGCGCACCCCCACTGCACGATGAATAATGGCTGCGCTGGTGTTGAGATCATCGAGGATTCGGGTATGAAACTCAGCGTCGGTTTCATAGCGCTTAAGCGCAAGTAGATATTGTCGCGTGATAGTGGCAGGTTCTACATTCCCTTGCGGGTTGGCCAAAATGCCGTGGTGCTGATCGTTGGTGTGTGAGGCAAATTCAACTAAGCCTGATGCCTGCATTTCACGCAATTGTGCCCAAGTGGCAAAGCCGGTTGCACCCATCTCATCGCCGTTATAAAGCACCTTGTCCGGCTCGACGATGTTGCCCGATTGTTTATCTTGGCGCTCATCAATCGCCATCGCGCCCGTGGGCTTCGGCGTTTTGCTTAATGCCGAGCCCTCGCCTTGGTAGGCTACTTTTTCACCGCGTTGTACGCGGGTGAGCCAATCGGTTTCAAGCGCGAACAGGGCGGGGTAGTGATAGGCTTTGAGCAGGGGGAATACTTTGCTGTAAATACTGGCCAGCCCATCGTCCCAAGAAAGCAGTACGGCGTTATCGGGGAGGGCTACTTTGCCCGCATGCGCATCCAACACGTGCTGCAATGAAATGGGGTGCCAGTTGTTTTGCCGCATCCAATCAAAAAGGGCGGCAAGCCGCTGGGTATTGATGGCATAGGGGTCTTTATCGGCAGGGGTTACGTCATCGCGCACATCGTGCATACACAAAGTGGCAAATTGCCCCTTGGGAATTTGCACGGTAAGCAATGATTGTTGTTCAAATGAAGATGGATGCGCACCTTCGGCCAGCAAACGAGGCGATAGTGATACGGTAAGGCTTGCCAGCAGCGTTTGTAAAAAAACCCGACGTTCCATTAAAACACTCCTCCAAAGCCGACTAAACCATAGACACGGCGTTCGCGCCCGCCGTCATACACATTGCTGCCCCAACCCACACCGTAGTGCAAATCCCAGGTGCGGCTAAATTTCCATTTATGCTCATAAAATAAATCAACCACTGGGCTGGCGCCAAAGCCTGCTTGCCAGCCATAGCCCGCTGAGGCTTTGAAATATTGCGTGAAAGAGCGCTCATAATCGCGCCAAGTGATCCACTGATGCTCAAGCCGCAAGGAGGCACTTTCACTGTTTGCCGGATTAAAGTAAGCCCCACCGGGTTGGCTATTGTGTTCAGCAAATAAATCGACCCCGCCTGAAGTAATGTGGTGAGGGCTTGCAAACAGGCGTTGCGTGAAGCCGGTGGCAAAATCAAGCCGTTTATTGCCATCGCTGATTGCGAGCAGGCTGAGCGCACCATAAGCCGAGCGCGATTCATTTTGTTGCCAGTTGATTTTTGCATTAACCGATTTGCCCGAAAAGCCTGCCGCTTTGGCACGCAAAGGCGTGTCGAGAGAATAGGTATTGCCGCTAAGGCTGTATTGCCATTGATCGTTCAGCCATTGCGACCAGCCCGCACCCACACCGACATGTTGGCCGGTGAACTGATCGTTTTGCAGCATGGCCCAAAAATGTTTGCGATCACCGCGCCATTCAATCCCTGCGCCAAACCGGTTATAACTCAGAGCGCCCTCGGTATAGCTCGACCAAATATAGTGCTGATCTAAGAACGTACGCCAACCTTGCGCATTCCATGCCGAATTAAGCCGAGTTTGCAGTTCTGCATCCCGATTGCCGGTCACAGGATTGACGGTGGTGGCATTGCCTTGGCTTTTGCCTGTGGTGTACTCCGAGCTTATCGAGGGGCGTTTGCGATCATGCCATTGCGCCAAGCTTTTTTGGATGCTGGTATCGGTCGGAAAATCTTGATTGAGGGCGGTTATTTCTGTTCCCCACAAATTAAATTGCTCTAAGTCTCGGTGGTTATCGGCCAAATTAATCCGCGTATCTTTGCTTTTGGGTGCGTAGGCTTGGGCGAGTAATGTGGTTTGCAGTGATTGCGCCGGCCAGCCGCGCCAGCGCTCAAGCGTGGCTTTGGCATTCAGTAAACCACTGTTGCGCGGTGCGCGATCAACCAACAGGCTTAAACGCGCATACCCCAGCCCTTCATGATTACGATAGGCGGCATTCATCGCCCAGAGTTGATCGACATCCAGCCGTTCACTATTTTGTGCGCCAACTTTGCCGCCAATCCACGTGGGCGTCACACGATGAATTTGGGTAAGCAACGCTTCAGCTTTGTTGTACTGCTCGCCATCGAGGTAGGCGTAATAGAGTGCAATAAACGTTTCAACATCAGATTTCGGGTTTTCTATGATGAGCTGCTTGTAGAGTGCCGCAGCCTTATGGGGGTGATGCAGGTAAAGGTAAGCATCAGCCGCTGATCTGCGCACATAAGGTGGAATTTTGGCTAATTCAGCAAAACTTGCTGTGGCAGGATGCTGAGGTAGCGCCTCATATTGAGCAATCGTCTGCGGCATAAGATCCAGCCTGCGCAACACATAAATTTGATCATAGCGGCTGCGCTGCAAGAACACCGGGTCTTGAGCGAGTTCTGCGCCATTGGCTTGCAGGGTTTTTAAGGTTGCTTGCAGGGTCTTTAAAGTGGCTTGAAGGGGAATATCACGCTCTTTGTATCGATATAAGTCATCCAGACGGCGGCGTTCTTGCACCGCATCACGGATTTGCACCGTCGTCACATCAGCCGACAGCCGATTGATCGTTTTAGGTGAAAATAAATGCACATTGGCACGGGCTTTTTCCAAAGCCAGCACAACAGAACCCAGATCAGATAAAGCAAAAACCTCCTCACGCAAAGCTTGGGGGTTATTGGGTGCTAAACGGCGCGCTTGCTCGCAAAGAGATAAGCCCGCAGCTGGGTCGCCCGCCCGTCGATAGACATAAGCCATATTGGCTAAGTCGACCGCTTGCAAGCCCGCTGCATTGCGGTTGGGTAGCGCCGCAAGCGCCGCTTTGGGCGCGCCGCTCTCTAATGTAGCCATGGCATATAAAATTTGCGCCGGATAGCCTAACGCTTGGCGATGATTAGCCAGCACATCGCGCGCACGGGCAAATTGCTTTTCATCCCGCAATGCCCGCGCCCAATCTAAGAGGGCATAAGCCGGCACATCACGGGGATTAAGGTTTTGTGTGAGTGACACAATTTGCGCATTGTCGCCAGCTAAACGCAGCAACACAATTAAATCAGCCGTGACATAAATGTCATTTGGGTGCGCATGTTGGAGTTCTTGCAACCGGGCAACACCGGCCGCAGGCTGGCCATTTTTAGCTAAGGCAACGGCGGCTTGCCGTGCTTGAGAAACCGCACTTAACTCCACCCCATATGCCGTATTTAGTGCGACAGCGCTCAGCAAAAAAAGACTTAAAAACAATGGGGATGAACGGGGCATAGGGTGTATCCATCAAAATGAAGTGAGCGGGCAGCGAGAGCATTTATTGATAGGCTAATCGTTTTTTCTTGCCGACCATAGCGTGTCGGACAATTCTTTACAATTTGTGTCAAAACATGACTCAATTGTGTCATAAATTAACAGTAATTGACTCGTATTTAGAGCAGTTATTGAATTTCAATTATTCCGTAGCAACTGGCGCGCCAAGGAGGCGGTATTGAAATTGTTTTTTCCCCTGCAAAACGCAAGCTTTTATCATAATTTATGCGTAAATTTGTTTTTAGCCTGTTGATTTTTCGGGTTCAATTATTGGCGCCATTGAACTGCGATGATGATTTTTACTTTCAGATACCCATTTAATGGGTTGGTGGATTTTTGAGTTTAAATTTGCAATAGCTGGGGTTTGGCGCCGTTTGGTTGCGCGGTTTTCAATGGGTTGCGCGGATAGATACGAAATGCCCAAACAAAAAAACCGCCCCTAAGGGCGGTTAATATCAGCAAACTAAATCGAACGGGTTCGATTAGAACTTATAGGCATAGCCTACTGTGGCTTCGTATTGCTTCATGTGGATTGACAGGTTTTGCTCGAAGGGAGGTGATCCCGGTGGCAAGGCGCCAGCGGCAAGCTGGGTTAGCAAAGGATTGGTTCCCGTCACGGTAACTGTTGGAGCGTACATAAATGCACCACTAACTTCTTGATGCTTGTCGATGGCATAACTGAAGCCGGCCGTGAAGTGATTTTTAACAACACCGGGTGCAATCGTATTAAACAAGGCGTCTGCAGAGCTTACTGGGTTGGTGCCATGGTTGTAACCAACGCGCAATTGGAGTGCAGGGTTTACTTGCCATTGAGCGCCTAACTTAACGACATTAACATCTTTCCAACCAAAGCCAGCGCCGTTTGAACCGCCAAGGCACTTAGATGTGTCACCCATCATGCAACCAAATAGGTATTCGGTTGACGGGTTGGAGATAGCCTTAACACCGGTGTAATTGATCCGCTGGAAGTCTGCGGTCAATGTCCATGCAGGGGCAACTTGGAAAGCGGCGCCAACGGTCCAAGTGGAAGGAATGTCAAATTTTCCGCCTTCAGCAAACAAGCCCGAGTACTCATCAAACTTGCTCATGCGCATCTTTGTTTGGTAGCTACCGGCCAATGCCAATGCATCCGTGGCGTGATAAAGCACACCAATTTTTCCGCCCCAACCCGTTGAGGAAGAAACATTATTGCTAGTGAAATTATTGGGTGCCAGCGTAAATGAAGGCATCCC
>DZCK01000163.1 GCA_022730245.1 Halothiobacillus neapolitanus | reverse complement strand
CAGCGCTATGGCATGCGCCTGATGGGTCCCAATTGCCTTGGGTTAATGCGCCCTGCGATTGGTTTAAATGCCACCTTTAGTCATAACCAAGCCTTGCCGGGTAAGCTTGCCTTAGTGTCTCAATCGGGCGCGCTGGTAACGGCTGTGTTGGATTGGGCGCAAAGCCGGGGCGTAGGCTTCTCGGCGATTGCTTCCACAGGCGATGCAGCGGATTTGGATTTTGGTGATTTGCTGGATTATCTCGCGCTCGATACGCAAACCACGGGCATTTTGCTTTATATCGAAGGCATTAAAGATGCGCGTCATTTTTTAAGTGGCTTGCGCGCGGCGGCTCGCATGAAGCCTGTGATCGTGTTGAAATCGGCGCGGCATGCCGCCGGCTCAAAAGCCGCCGCCACTCATACGGGCGCCTTAATTGGCAATGATGATGCCTTTGATGCGGCACTGACCCGAGCCGGTGTGGTGCGGGTCGAGCGCATCACGCAATGGTTTTCAGCCGCCCAAATTTTGGCCAGTGGGTTGAAATTGCGGGGCGATCAACTATTAATTTTAACCAATGGCGGCGGGCCGGGCGTGATGGCAACTGATCGGGCCGCCGATTTAAACGTGCCTTTGGCTAATTTAAGCTTAGATACCATCACCGCGTTGAATCAAGTGTTGCCCGCCACTTGGTCGCAGAGCAACCCGATGGACATCATAGGCGATGCCACGGCTCTGCGTTATGCGGCCTCATTACGCATTGCGCTCACCGATCCGCAGGTGGATATGGTGATTGTGATGCTCACGCCGCAAGCCATGACCGACCCCACGGCCTGTGCCCAAGCGATTATCGAGGTGGTGCGTGCCCAAGCTGCGCCGACTAAACCCGTGCTCGCTTGCTGGATGGGCGAGGCCTTGGTCGGTGAAGCCCGCGACTTGTTCGATGCGGCACATATTCCGCAATTTCGCTCGCCCGAAACGGCTGTGGAGGCGTTGTCTTACCTCATCGCGTATCGGCGCAATCAGCAAATCCTGCTGCAAACACCGGGGCCCTTAACGGTGGATACACCGGCGGATATTGAAGGGGCGCGGCTGATTCTTTCGGCTGCACGCAAAGCAGGGCGCAAAGTGCTGACCACGCGAGAATCGAAAGCCATTTTGAACGCGTTTCATATTCCCACCACGCCCACCATTTTGGCGCGTGATGCCGATGAAGCCATGCTCGCGGCAGAAACCCTAGGCTTTCCCGTTGCCTTGAAAATTAGCGCGCCGAGCCTCACGCACAAAACCGATGTCGGCGGGGTGCGTTTGAACGTGCGCAGCGTGCAAACCACGCGCCAGCAAGCCCAAGACATGCTCAATAGCGTGCGCGCCCTGCATCCCGAAGCCGAGATTGAAGGTATTACCATCGAGCGCATGGCCGAGGTGGGGCATGCGCGGGAATTGCTGCTTGGGGTAACCCGCGATCCGGTATTCGGCCCCATCATCGCCTTTGGTTCAGGGGGTGTCGCGGTTGAAGTGATGCGCGATCGGGCACTGGCGTTGCCGCCGTTGAATGGCCTTTTGATTGATCGCTTGATTGCACAAACCCGCGCTGCCCGGATGCTTGATGAGTTTCGGGGGATGCCTGCGATTGATCGTGACGCACTCAAACGCATCTTAATGCGTGTCTCTGAGTTGGTTTGTGAACTGCCCGAAGTGGCCGGTATCGACATCAACCCCTTGCTGGCGGGCGAGCTGGCCGTGGTGGCGGTGGATGCCCGCATTGAACTCACCGAGCGCATGCCCCTGCTTGAGCCCTATGCCCACTTGGCTATTCATCCGTATCCGGCGCAGTTTGCGCTAAATATTGTATTAAGCGATGGTCGCCACATTCATGTGCGCCCCATTCGCCCCGAAGATGCCGAAATTGAACAGCGTTTTGTGCGGGGTTTATCTGAGCAAACCCGCTACCTGCGGTTTATGCGCATGCTCAACGAGCTCACCCCCGATATGTTGGTGCGGTTCACCCAAATTGATTATGACCGTGAAATGGCCTTTATCGCCCTGTATCAACCCACGACGGGGCAGGATAGTGGCGGTGAAATTGAAGTGGGTGTCACCCGATATAGTCTTGAGCCCGATGGTGAAACCGCCGAGTTCGCCCTAGTGGTGGCTGATGATTGGCATAGCAATGGCGTGGGCAGTCAATTGTTAGAGATTTTGATTGATTACGCGCGCCAGCGCGGCGTGCGGGCATTGTTTGGTGAAGTGCTCTTGCAAAATACGCCCATGCGTCAGCTCGCCCAACGCATGGGCTTTACCGAGCAAATACTAGAGACCGATCAAGACATGGTGCGCATCGCTCGGCACTTGTCGTAACGCATCGGCTTGGCTTATGCTCGGCAAAGTTAATTTAATCAACGCAAGGTTTGTATATGAAACTCAAAACCACCTTTATTAGCGCATGGGCTGCCACCGCCTTAACACTCGGCGCAATCGCCCCTGCGTTTGCCGAATTAAGCTCAACCGATCGAGCCGAATTGGCAAAGCCGATTGTCGCGCTCATGCCCGTGCTCATGAAAAATGAAGCCGCGTTAAATCTTAATGCGGAGCAAAAAGCATTTTTTGCCGACTGGATGAAAAAAATGCCCGAGCGGCGTGAAGGCGTTGAGCGCAAAATAGCCGAGCTGCGCATCGAATTGCGTCAAGTGATTCTTGAGGGCACCAATCGCGAAAAACGCGATCAACTCATCCAAAAAATTGGCACCGAAGAGGCGCATATCCTCATGATGCGCGCTCTGTGCGTTGAATCGGTTCGTGAGCATTTAACGCCCGCGCAATTCAAGCAACTCGTCGCTTTATACGAAAAGAAGCCCAGCTGACCCAACAGCCGTATCGATGAATTGTTGCCTATCAAGCCAAAAGCATAAATCGCCCGAATTAAATAGGTGTGGCGGCTGGACGCTTACGCTGATCAGCCTGTTAGAACCTGTTCATAATTATTTTAAATGACAGTCTTGTGGATTTTATTAAGCGGCAATGAACGAGCGAAAATCCTACCCCAGCGACATCAGT
>DZCK01000162.1 GCA_022730245.1 Halothiobacillus neapolitanus | reverse complement strand
TGCCGCGCCTTCCCCGCGTGCGCGTTAAACCCACTGCCCTCACCCATCATGCCCGCGACAGAACCGTACCTCAGCCCTAAAACCGCAACGCCCGATGAGCGCGGCTCAACGGCGCCCATCAGCGATGCAGTGGCGCGCCAACACATCGAAACCGAGCTGCACTTAGCGGAACAAAAAGCCGCCTTCGCGCGGCCCTGGCATGAAGGCTGGGATGAAAACCCGCAAGAGCGCGAAGACGACCAATATTTATGGCTCGTGACCCTAGCCGATTTAATGACCTTGTTGATGGCCATGTTTGTGATGCTGGCCGCCTATGCGTACCAAAGCCGAGACACGAGCACCCCACTGCCCGCCAGCAGCGGCAGCACGCAAGAAGCGCAAAAAGTAGATACGACCCCCACACCACAAACCGGCCCCATGGCCACAACGCAAACCAGCCCAGGGCAAGCGCCCACCCAAGGCAACATCCCCCAAGCGGGCAATGCGTTAATTGGTTCAGCGGGCACAAAGCCCCCCGAAACCCCGCAAGAGCCCACCGCTAACCCACAGGCCACCGATGATGCCGCGCAAACTCAAGCTAATGCCCTGTTTTCTGGGCTGGGAAACGATGTGGATGTATCGGTCATCAAAGGTCGGGTTAATTTACGGGTTAAAGATAATATTTTGTTTAGCTCCGGCAATTCCGATTTATCACCCGCCGGACAAGGCTTATTAAATCGCCTCGCCGATCGGCTCAAAGCGGGCAATTATCCCATCGCAGTGCAAGGGCACACCGATAATCGCCCCATTCATACCGCGCAATTTCCCTCCAATTGGGAGCTTTCCGCCGGTCGTGCCGCCGCCGTGGTGCAACAACTCATAAGCCAAGGCGTTGCGCCCGAAAGGCTCTCTGCCATTGGCTTTGCCGATACCCACCCCATTGCTTCAAACGATACGCCCACGGGGCGAGCCGAAAATCGGCGGGTTGATCTTGAATTACAACTGCCCGCGTCGATGCTGCCCAAAGCTGGCCTGCAAGCCACGGCATCGCCCCCCGCCCCAAATCAATCATCAGGAACACCATGACCCCATCCACCCAACCTAACCAACCCAACCTACCCGATCAGGCATGGCAAATTCACCCGCAGCTCTTGGCCGATTCCGTCCCTATTATTCATCTGCCCGTTTGCGCCATCCGCTTACTCGACGATCAACGCTTTCCTTGGGTATTACTCATTCCGCGCAAGGCGGGTTTGCAGCAATGGTTAGATGTACCCCCCGCCATGCAGCACCAAATTATTGATGAAATACAAATGGTGAGCACTGCAATGAACACGCTGTTTAAACCTCGAAAAATCAACCTTGCCACCATCGGCAATCAGGTCGATCAACTGCATATTCATTGCGTGGCGCGCCACACTTTAGATGAGGCCTGGCCTAATGTGGTGTGGGGCCACGGCATCCGCAGCCCCTACAGCACATTGCAGCGATTAGCCAAGGCGAATGCAATCGCCGCTTTACTCAAAACGCTGTCTGCGCCAAACTCAACAACAGCCCGTTGATTCCCATCAAGTACAATGGCACCGCATGGATTTATCGTTAGCCTAAAAGGACGTCTTGGTTATGCGAATCGTACCGCTATCCCTACAATTTTTGCTCTTCCTCGGGTTGCAAATCACGCTCTCTTTAGGCTTGGTTTTTTATCTCAACAACCTAGCCAATACCAATTATCAAACCTTTCAGCGCGCAAGCTCAGGGTTTGTCGAATCCAGCAAAACCATCGAGACATTACGCAAAGCGTTCGCCCAAACCAGTAATCAGATCGAGCAAATCACAAATAATTTTGCACCCAGCCGGCGAATTGACGTGCGCGATCAAGTGCTGGCGCTCCAGCAACTGGCCGCAGCCATTCGCACCGATATTGCGTTAGGCAATTTACGCGAATCAGCCGGTGGGAAAATTAATCAACTGGCCAGCAGCATTGATGCCCAAGCTCAAGCGCTCATTCAAGCGGCTGCCAAAACGGCCTCTGCCACCCCGGCGGAAGTGAGCACCCTGCAAGATCAGCTAAGATCAGAACGCAGCCGAATCATGGTGGAAGATTTCGGCGCCCTGATTGATTCGGCCAACCAAAATCTTGAAAACACAATGCAAATGCTGCGCGGTTCTACCGCAAGCTTAAGCCAACAATACCAAACCTTGCTCGTGCTATTTATTGTGTTGCAAATTGGCTTAATGGTTACAGCGCTATGGTATTTTAACCATCAAATCAAGCAACTAGCCGATATAACCGACCGGTTAATTGAAGGCGAAGCCACCACCGCCCTGCCACAGCAAAAACGGCACGATCAAATTGGTCGCCTCGCACGCGCCGTGCAACATTATCGAACCGCGCTCATTACCTTGTCGGATTCCCGCGAGCAATTAAAAACCATTCTCAAAAAATACGATGCAGAAACCCTAAGCCGGCGCAAAGTCGAAAAGCAACTCACACTAGCCGCATCGGTCTTTGAAAATGTGCAAGAGGCCGTGCTGCTCACCGACATCACAGGCCATGTCACCCGCGTCAATACCGCCGCACTCGAATTATTGCATTGCAACGAGAAACAACTGGCCAACCAGCCTTTGCTGCAATTTTTGCTCGATAAAGATTTTATTATCATTGAACCCCTTTGGAACCAAGTGCTCGAACAGGGCTATTGGTCTGGCGAGGTAACCTATCAGGCCGAGCGGTTTACCCCCATCACGGCGCTTATTTCCATCAAGCTCATGGGTGAAGCCCGCGAAGGCAAAGGTCATGTAATTTTTGTCTTAAGTGACCATACCGAAATCCGCGCCCGTGAAGCCGAAATGAAATTTTTAGCCGAGCAAGATCCCGTCACCGGCTTATTTAATCGGCACTATTTTTCGACGGCGGGGCAAAAACGCATTCAGAATAACCCCAGCGGGGCGTTCGGCATCATTATGATCGGGCTTGATAATTTTCGCTCGGTGAACGATGCCTTAGGCCATCGGGATGGCGATTATGTTTTAAAAGAAATTGGCGCGCGCCTCAGCCAACTAGCAGAACCAAACGCCACGCTCGCGCGCGTGGGCGGAGATGAATTTGCATTATATTT
>DZCK01000161.1 GCA_022730245.1 Halothiobacillus neapolitanus | reverse complement strand
CTGCGCCGCAAGCCCCTGCTTTAGGCAGCCAGCAAACCTTAACGCCGATAATGCCCAATTAATCTATTGGCATTTCATGCTTTCCTACCTCATCAAACGCCTCGCCTTAATGATCCCGACTTTATTCGGGATTTTGGCGATTTCTTTTTTGGTGATTCAGTTCGTGCCGGGTGGGCCGGTTGAGCAATTGGTCGCGCAATTGAAGGCGGGGGCGAATGGGGCGGGTGCGGAGTCGGGCGGCGCTTTATCGGGGGGATTGTATCGCGCCGATCACGGGTTGGATGCGCAGCAATTAGCGCAAATTAAAGCGTATTACGGCTTTGATAAGCCCGCGTGGCAACGCTTTGGCGAGATGGTGGGCAATTATTTAAGCTTTAATTTGGGGCAATCGTATTTTTATCAGCGCTCAGTCACGGATTTAATTTTAGAGAAATTGCCGGTATCAATCAGTATTGGGCTTTGGACGTTTTTTTTAACCTATCTGGTGTCGATTCCGCTCGGAATTGCCAAGGCGGTGCGCGATGGCACGCGGTTTGATGCCATTACGAGCACGATTATTTTGATGGGTTATGCCATTCCGAGCTTTGTGCTGGGCATTGTGCTGATTGTGCTCTTTGGTGGCGGGAGTTTTTGGCAGTGGTTTCCGCTGCGCGGGCTAACCTCCGATAATTTTGCCCAGCTGTCATTTTTTGGAAAAGTAGCCGATTACTTATGGCATTTGGTGCTGCCCATCACTGCGATGGTGGTGGGTAATTTCGCCGTGATGACGATGCTCACCAAGAACAGTTTTTTAGAAGAAATTCGCAAGCAATATGTGTTAACCGCGCGCGCTAAGGGGTTGTCTGAGCGGCGGATTTTATACCGCCATGTTTTTCGCAATGCCTTGATTCCGATTGTCACGGGCTTTCCGGCGGCGTTTTTGGGCGCATTTTTTACGGGTAGTTTGTTGATAGAAACCATTTTCTCGCTCGATGGTTTGGGGCTGTTATCGTACAACGCCGTGATTCAGCGCGATTATCCGGTCGTGCTCGGCACCTTGTATGTGTTCACTTTGATTGGTTTAGTCGGCAAGTTGCTGTCGGATTTGGCTTATGTGTGGGTTGATCCGCGCATTAATTTCTCGGCGGTAAATTCTTAAATGACCCCGGGGCCTGGGTTTTCAGAGCAAAGCCCGTGGCGGCGCGTGTGGGGGCGGTTTGTGCGCCATCGGCGTGGGTATATCAGCTTATGGCTGTTTGCTGTGGTGTTTGTGCTGTCGATGGGCGCAGAATTGCTCGCCAATAATCGCCCCTTGCTCGTGCATTATGCGCAGCACTGGTATTTTCCGTTGTGGAACAATTACCCCGAAACCGCTTTCGGGGGCGATTTTGCGACCAACGCCGATTACACCGACCCGTATGTGATCGCCAAAATCCGTGAACACGGCTGGTTGCTTCGCGCGCCGATCCCGTTCTCTTATGACACGATTGATTATTACAACCCCGCCCCGAACCCCGCTGCACCCACCGCCCGGCACTGGCTCGGTACCGATGATCGCGGGCGAGATGTGGCCGCGCGGCTGATTTATGGCTTTCGGCTATCGGTATTGTTCGGTTTTGCGCTCACGGCGATTGGCATGGTGGTGGGTATGCTGGCGGGCGCGATACAGGGCTATTTTGGTGGCAAAGTCGATTTGTTTTTTCAGCGGTTTATTGAGGTGTGGGGCTCGTTGCCCGAGCTGTATTTGCTGATTATTTTTGCCTCAATTTTCGAGCCATCGGTGGGGTTGCTGTTGATTTTGCTGTCGTTATTTGGCTGGATTGGTTTATCAGATTACGTGCGTGCCGAGTTTTTGAAAGGCCGCAATTTAGACTATGTGCGTGCCGCCCGCGCCTTAGGTGTTTCTAACCCGCGCATTATGTGGCGGCACTTGCTACCTAATGCCATGACGCCCGTGATTACGTTTTTGCCATTTCGGGTGTCGGGGGCGATTTTGGCGCTGACGAGCCTTGATTTTTTAGGCTTGGGCGTGCCGCCCTCAACGCCCTCTTTGGGCGAACTGCTCGCGCAGGGTAAAAATAATATCGATGCTTGGTGGTTATCGCTTTCAACTTTTGCGGTGCTGGTGGGTACGTTAATGCTGTTGATTTTTATCGGTGAAGCCCTACGCGCTGCCTTTGATACGCGCAAGATGTAGTCGGGGTTTTTAGGCACCCAAAACAGAAAATCTGCTGATAGATCGCAACGGATGGGCAATAAAGGATGAGCAAGAAATATGCGAAGGAACGCGGTATGACAGGATTATTCGCCGTTTTGGGCGCAATTATCGGGATGGGTATCGCGGGTTTTGCGGGCATGGTGGGCGGCGGTTTAACCGGGTTTCTTTTAGGACGAGTGGCGCGGCTGGCAGATCAAGTCCGTGCGTTGCGTGAAGATCAACAGTTATTGCGCGCGCAGTTAGCCAGCCGCTCGGTCGAAGTAGATTCCTCTTTACCATCGGGTATCGCCCCGGGGGCATCCTTTGAGGGCGTATTTCAAGAAAACCCTCAGCCGAATGGCTTTGCGTCGGATGAATCTGGTTTAGTTTCTGAGATAGCCTATCTCAGCCCGCCGCCCGCTGCGATGGCAACGCCATCTTATGATCTGCCCCAGCCATTGGCGGCATCGGCGGAGGCCGAACCTTTGGCCGAATTGGCTAAACCCCGATCCGAGGCACGCTCGTCGGATGCGTCTCGGGGTTGGCAAGCCCCGCCCCTTGTGCAAAATGAGCGGGCTGCCAAAGCCTATCGCTTTTTAACTGAAGGCAATGTAGTGGCCAAAATTGGCGTGATTGTGTTGTTTTTCGGCTTGGCCTTTTTGCTCAAATACGCGGCCGATCAGGCGATTTTTCCGATTGAGCTGCGCCTTGCCGCCGTTGGGCTCGGTGGGGTTGTTTTGCTGGGTTTGGGGTGGTTTTTGCGATGCCGCCACTTAGGGAGCCTCTGATTGAATCCTTCGTGGCCGAGACGGGCTTTTGAGGGATGAGTCGCAAGGCGCGGCGCGAAACGAATGGTTATTCCATTCGTGAGCGGCGCAACACCGCGAATCGCCCTCAAAAGCCCGTCCCATGCGGGTTGCCGCCCCTTACCTATTCAA
>DZCK01000160.1 GCA_022730245.1 Halothiobacillus neapolitanus | reverse complement strand
TGCTCAATGGATAGTTCATGCAGTGACATCGAATACGGCCTTCCTTAATTCAAATAATCTGAATACCTTTGGAGATTACCCTTTGCTACGCGTCCCCAAAAATGAGCCTGATAATAAGTCTGTAAAAATAGCTCCGTGCTTGTGTCCACCAGAGACATTTCATCATGAACTAAGCTCAGTTAAACAGAATCCTGACACATGATGATGAAGCATTTGCTAAGATTGTGAATCTAAATTGAGCTTTTATCGAGCGGCGCCTTGCCAAATTGATGCGGCTTCGCGTGTTCGCGTTAAGTAAAAACCCAGAGTAACTCATGATTGGTGCAACGCCCCCCTTGCCATTACTGCTGCTGATTGAGCGCGCGCTCAATCATCGTATCGCGCGTGATCCTGCTGCGGCGCCTGCTTTGCACGCGCTACAAGGGCGCTTGTTTGACGTGGTTTTGCGTGATCCCGCCATCCGTCTGTATATCAGCATCACCACAGAGGGGGTGTTGCTGCTGCGAGATACCGAGGATACGCCCGATGCCAGCTTGCGAGCCAGCAGTTGGGCGCTGCTGCGGGCAAGTCAAGCAGCGCATAAAATGGAGGCGCTTTTTTCAGGCGATATTCAAATTGAAGGCGATCAAGCGGCGGCGCAGCAATTTTTGCGCTTGCTGGGTGATTTAGATTCCGACCCATTCGCCATTCTCGCCGAGCGAATTGGCGCTGCCCCAGCGGGTTTAATCGAGCGAAAGGCGATGCAAATTCGCCAGCAAGCCGATATTTGGCGCCGAACACGACAAATTGAGGCGGCGGATTTTCTCATTTTTGAACGGGCACTGTTGCCCGATCGCCCCGCCATGCACCAATGGCTTGATGCGGTCGATACCTTGCGTGATCAAGTTGATCTGCTCGCCGCCCGTATCGAGCGCCTAGCGCCCCAATCTAAACCGGCGGCCCATGCGCCGCGAGAAGCCACATGAAACTGCGCGTGATCTGGCGTTTAGCCGTCATTCAAACCATTTTTTATCGCCATGGCCTAGATGAACTGGTGCTCACTCTGCCCATTTTGCGTTCATTTAAATTTATTAAATTTCTCTCGCCGTGGTATTGGCTTTCCAACAATAAAAACCGCCCCGAGGGCGAACGCTTGGTCGCCGCCCTTGAAGACTTGGGCCCCATCTTTGTTAAATTTGGCCAAATGCTCTCAACTCGGCGCGATTTATTACCCGGCAAATATGCCGATGCACTCACCGTGCTGCAAGATCGGGTGCGCCCCTTTGCGGCAGAGGTTGCCCGTGCGCGCATTGAACGCAGCTTGGGCTTCCCGCTCGATGAAATTTTTGTAGAGTTTACTGCCGAGCCAATGGCCTCAGCCTCCATCGCCCAAGTACATGCCGCCACCCTGCATAATGGTGCCGAAGTGGTGGTTAAGATTGTGCGCCCCGGTATTTTGCCGCGAATCCGCCAAGATTTAGACGTGCTGTACGCCGTTGCCCAGCTGGCCGAGCGCTATTGGTCCGAGGGCCCTAGATTGCATCCGGTTGAGGTCGTCGGCGAGTTCGATAAAACGCTCATGGATGAGCTCGATTTAATGCGCGAAGCGGCAAATGCGTCAGAGCTAAAACGCCATTTCCCTGATTCGCCCTTGCTGTATATCCCTGAAATCTATTGGGATTATTGCCGCACCGATGTACTGGTTCAAGAGCGAATTTTTGGCATCCCCATTGCCCAAACCGATCGCCTGCGTGCGGTGGGGGTAGATATGCGCGTGCTGGCGGAACGTGGGGTCGAGGTATTTTTTACCCAAGTATTCGATAATAATTTTTTTCATGCCGACATGCATCCCGGCAACATTTTTGTGAATGCCGACAATCCCGCCCAGCCGCAATATATTGCGATTGATTTCGGCATTGTGGGTAGCTTAACCCCCGAAGATCAGCGATATATTGCTGAAAACTTTCACGCGTTTTTTAATCGAGATTATCGCCGCGTCGCCGAGCTGCATATCGAATCCGGTTGGGTGCCCGCCACCACACGTTTAGAGGAATTTGAATCGGCTATTCGCACCGTGTGTGAGCCAATTTTTCAAAAACCGCTGCGGGACATCTCGTTTGGCAATTTTTTGTTCCGATTATTTCAAGTGGCGCGCCGCTTTGATATGGAAGTGCAACCCCAGCTCACCATGCTGCAAAAAACCCTGCTTGCCATTGAAGGGCTGGGGCGTGAGCTGTATCCCGATTTAGATTTATGGGCCACCGCCAAGCCTTTTATTGAACGCTGGATGAAAAATCGCATTGGCCCCAAAGCCTTCGTAAATCGCCTCAAGACCGAGCTTCCCTTTATCTTTGAGCACTTAGCTGAACTGCCCCGGCTGCAAATAACCGCTGTGAAGCAAGCCGAGCGCCAGAGCGAATTACTCGCCGTGCAAACCCAAGCAATAAAGCAGCTCCGTCTTGAGTTAATTGAGCAGCAACGAAGTCAACGCAAAACACTCATTGGTGGCTTGCTACTGCTGGCCTTTTTGCTCACTCAATATCCGCAGCTCAATACGGCGGGCGGCTGGCAAGCGCTTTCCCTGATCGCCTGGCTCAATTTGCTGCTCGGCCTCTTTTTTGTGACCGCTGGGCTTAAAGAAAAAAATAAAACGCCATGATTCAAAAAGATACGTCTCCTTGGCGCTTTTGCATCGCCCCGATGCTCGTTTGACTGATGTAATTTGATTTGTTTTAAATATCAGATACTTAGTTGATTTTTTTATTTTTGTTTAAGCAGTTTTAGCAGCGTCTCTAATCGCATTAGCAATACCTTGTAGCTCCCATCGCAACAGGGCACGACCTTCATGCAAGGCTAATTTCGCCCCCATTCGCGCCGCATCCATCAGCATGCGCTCAATATCCAACATTGAGAGATTCGTATTTTTGCTCATTTCTCATTCTCGTTTCATTTGCAAAATAGAACGGATTCAATAACCGCTTTGGCTACTTTGGCATTGATTGCATTGCCGTAACCGCGCAATCGCACCACACGGGCGGCAGCCCCATCAGCCAGCGGGAATGTGCCGGGTTCAGCTGGCCTCCATCTCGGCAATAGAGCCAATCCGCATCTCCCCACATGCCGTTAGTAGGGCGGGG
>DZCK01000159.1 GCA_022730245.1 Halothiobacillus neapolitanus | reverse complement strand
GCTCCTAGCACGACCTGATATTGCAAAAAGGCTTGGTTGAAGTTTTTGCGAATGGCATCGGCGCGGTTATCGCCCGTTATATCCTCTGCCACCGGCACGCGGGCGCGGCTCAGTTGTAACCTAAGTTTTTGACGATCGTCTATCGCCCAAGTAACCACCGCACTTAATCGTGATAGGCCATCAAATTGGCTATCGACCCGAGGGCAGGCCTTGGCTTGATACGGCGGCGCGCATTTTATGGGTGCGCTGCTGCGCAAGGCTTCTTGAATATTGCCCGCCACATCATAGCGCAGACCTATCTGCCAGCGCGGTGCCACGCCATAAAGCGCTTGCACATAGTAGCTATCGACATTCAGCACGCGGGGTTGGCCTACATTCCACGGTTTGGTTTCGTGAAAATTCAGAATTAAATCTTTACGCTGATAAAAATACTCACCTTCAAGGGTGACATCGCCTTGCCCGTGTTCCTGCTTGGCATCAAATTGATACCCTAAACTTAAACTCGCCGTTTGGGTAGAACCTTCAAGGCCGTGATCGGCATCGTTAATGCCGGGATGATAGGTGTGCAGCTCTTGATGAATATTACTTTTGATATAAGACACGCCACCAAAAACCGTGTGTTGGGGGGCGATGGGCACGCCGGCTTTGGCGAAGAGCGTCCACACATTCGGCCAAGTACCCTTGGTGTCAAACGGAATATCAACCACCTTGCCGGAGGTGCTCACATAATTGGTGACAGGACCTACCGTGGCCGCCACGCTTTCATTGCCTGCGCTGAGCAGCTCGGTACCCAGTTGCAAGGTGAAGGGTAGGGTGAAAGGTAGGGCAGGCTGCCAGCTTAACTGCGCACCATTGCCGGAAAGCGCCCCAGCGAAGAGCAATTGGTAGGGCAGGGCTTGATCGACAAAATCCCAGCCATGTGGATGCAGATAATTTTGCCAGCCAATATCGCTTAAAAATTTGCCGCCCTTCATGGCCAGCCCCATAGGTGCGTAGCGGGCTTTAAGCCAAGCCTCTTCCATGGCACCGCTTCGGCCATCGGTTGCAAAATTAAACCGGCCTGTGAGCCAATCGCCATAAGCGGCACTTAAACTTAATTCCGCGCCGCGAAAATTAAGCCCGCTATGCAGCGAGCCACCGTGGCTGTGGCCACCGCCCGGTGCATCGGAATGCACATTAAAAATTCCATTGGTGTTTTGAATGTAGCCCGTGCCTTGGCCATCGGCGGTGTCTTTGTAACCGACGATATCGAGGTACATGCGCGGGGTGATGCTAAATTCATCGGCCATCGCTGGGGTGGCAAGCAACATCAGTGACATAAGCAGGGGGCGGGTTGTTTTCATTACGTTATAATATTCCAAAAAGTTTCGGCGATTGTGGCTAGGTTTGTTCTGAAAGTACATTTGAATCAGATTTCTATTGAAATAAATACCCAGGCTTTTTTTAGGCTTTCTTTCAAGCCTGCAATTAAATGGCGGGTGGCTATGTGGGTGGCAAGGTTTGGTAATCAGGCAAGCAATTCGCCGCCCACGCCTTAAAATGGCGGTTCAATTTGGGGTTGATGGAGAAAATCGTGCGCCCACTCGTATTAATTGCCGATGATTTTGGCCTCTCGCCCGAGGTGGATGCGGGGATTTTGGCCTTGGTGCAACAGCAACGCTTAAGTGGTTTTGGTTGCTTAACCCAATTGCCGCGCTGGTTTGAGGCGGCAAAATTGGCGCGCGGGCAAACCGGCGTGTCTATCGGCCTGCATGTGAATTTAACCCAAGGCTTTGCGCCCAATACGTGGTATCGCCCTTTGCCGGTGCTTATTGCTAAGGCCTATAGCGGGCTGTTGCCGCGCGCTAAAATACGCGCCAGCTTGGCAGAGCAGCTCGATCGGTTTATGCAAGCCCTTGATCGGGCGCCCGATTATGTGGATGGCCATCAGCATGTGCATCAATTGCCACTCGTGCGCGATTGCCTGCTCGATTTACTCGCGGAACGTAATATACGCCCTTGGTTGCGCTGCACTGCGCCGCTCATCGCCCCGAAAATTACCTTAAAAGAATGGCTGATTGCCCATTTAGGTGCCCCTGCCCTGCGCGCCAATGCCGAGCGGGCAGGTTTTACGTTGCCACCGGCTTTTGCGGGGGTGTATGGGTTTAATCAAACGCAAGCGGGTTATTTGGCTTTGCTCGATTACTGGCTGCATAGGGTGCCTGCCGATGGGGTGGTAATGTGTCACCCGGGGGCATCCTCTGCCGCAAGCCCTTGGGATCCGATTGCGCGCGCGCGCGCGGTGGAGTTGGCCGTATTACAGAGCGCGGCCTTTGCGGATTTACTGGCCAAAAACCAGCGGGTTATTAGGCGTTTGGGTGCGGCATGACCAAATGGTCATGTTTTGAACACAGATTTCACGGGGGGCGAGCGGCATAATCTTTTCTTAAATTTTATTGAGAAAAAATTATGTGCAGCGGCATATTCCATCACAAGAAGTGGTTAGAAACAGGGCGGGTTGCCGTTTTAGTGCTGGGTGCGTTGCTGGCAGGCTGCGCAACCTATCAGCCACTGGTGCTGCCGCAGCAGCCTGATTTTGCCCCGTTGACGCTGGCTGATCGTTCGCACAGCGCGCAGCAGCCAGATGTGCTTTCATTCGATCAACTGCAAGAACGGGTGCTGCAAAATAACCCTGAGCTTAAAGCGGCCAAACTGGGCGCAGTCATCGCGGCAGCCCACATGCGCCAAGCAGGCGCCCTGCCTGATCTCGCCTTAAATTTTACCCGTGATACCCCCCTCAATGGGGTTGGCCTAATTAGCGCGATGAATCAGGCGGTTAGCATGGATTTATCCGCCCTTATATCGCGAAAAGATCGCTTAAATGCCGCTAAAGCGGCGCAAATTCAGCAGACGTTAAGCTACACCTGGCTTGGATTAACCACGCAAATTAAAGCCAGCGATTTGTATATTCAGCAAGTGGCCAATGGCGCGAAAATTCAGGTTTTAACCCGAGAGCTCGCCGCGCTGAATGCCCGAATGCAACAAAGCCAAGCGGCCTTGGCGAAGGGGTATATCACCCAAGATCGGGTGGTGGTGGATGTGGTGCGTGCGGCAGATTTGGCGCGGCAGGTCGATGTGTTGCAGCTCCAAGTCATTCAAAC
>DZCK01000033.1 GCA_022730245.1 Halothiobacillus neapolitanus | reverse complement strand
CTAATGCTCGAACTATTTGATTTGCACCATCCGCAATGGGCCGCGCTGTATGCGCTGCTTGAGTGGCTCATTCGGTTGATTGCCCTTTTTATCGTGCCGTTGCGCCGACCGCCGGTTACCGCGACGGCTTGGTTGCTGATGATTTTTTTTCAGCCCGTTTTAGGTGGGATTTTTTATCTGTTTGTCGGGCGACCCCGGGCATCAAAAGCGCGGCAAACCAAAATCGACACGCTGGAAAAAGCCTTAGCGCCCAATGTTTATTATCTACAACAACAGCACCAATGGCACCGGCAAACCACGCTACCCGAACGCTGGCGCCCGGTCACGCAACTGGCTCGACATTGGCGCGTATTCCCCGAATTTGGCGGTAATTCGGTCGGTTTACTCGAATCCGTGCCGCACCTCGTCACGCAACTTGGCAGAGATATCGATGAAGCCAAGCATTCGGTGCACCTGATTTTTTATATCGCCGCCCGCGACCCCATCACCGAACCCGTGTTTTTAGCGCTACTACGCGCCGTGCAACGCGGGGTTGAGGTTCGGCTCTTGGTTGATGATTTCGGCAGCAAGCAATTTATCGCCCCCTTACTCGCGTTAGAAGTCCAAGGCGTTCGCGTGGGCCGCGCCTTTTTGCGCAGTAAACTCCCCAGGCGCGCGGCTCGGTTCGATATACGCAATCACCGCAAACTTGCCGTCATTGATGGCGCCATAGGCTACGCCGGTTCGATGAACCTCGTGCGCCCCGATTTTAAGCCCCCCATCACCTATGAAGACATCATGCTGCGCCTGCAAGGACCGGTCGTGCTGGAGCTGCAAACCATATTCGCCGGTGATTGGTATATTGAACGCAATGCCTTGCTCACCGGCACGCAATATTTTCCCGAGCCCATCGCCACCGGCGATGAAGTGTGCATAGGCTTACCCAGCGGGCCCGAGTACCCCGACCCCGTGCAACAGCAGCTGCTGCTGGCACTCATTCACGCCAGCATTGAATCCATCCGGCTCGTAACGCCGTATTTTGTGCCCGATGAACCCATGCTGCTCGCGCTCAAAACCGCCGCCCAACGGGGGGTTGAGGTAGAGCTAATTTTGTCTGAACGGCTCGATCAGCGCTTGGTGCAATGGGCGCAAGAATCCTATTACGAGGAGCTTTTAAGCGTTGGCGTGGTGATTCGTCGCTATGGCGCGGCGTTCTTGCACACCAAGTTTGCCCTGTTCGATAACCATATCTCTCTGATTGGCAGCGCAAATCTGGATGTGCGCTCCTCCTTGATTAACGCCGAATTAGGCTTGCTGTTTTACGCACCACAAACCGCCCAGCTGTTAAACGGCTTGCTTGATCGCTATCGAGAAACCGCACGCCCCCTAAGCTTAGAGGCCTGGGTATTGCGCAGCCGCCGTGAAATTTTGTTGCAAAATATCGCCCGTTTAACCACGCCCCTGCTTTAAAAGCGGGCCTCCATCGGCTAAAAAATCGCGCCGCGTCAACGGGCTTGCCGCTCATCTTGGCGCAAGAGAGCCCAATAAACTAAAAAGAGCCGAAAGGCTCTTTTTTTGAGGGTCATCTTAAGTGGCCAGATCGCGGCCAAATCAAAGCTAAATCAGCGTGAAGCGACTTTCTCGTAATCATCCAGCGCCGCGTTGAGCCGGTTTTTCTCGCGAATTTTCGCCGCCAAGTTTTGACCCTGCGTGATTTGCGCTTCGGTCATTTTAGGTGATAAATCTTTCATCGCCACCGTCGCCGCTGCATTGCCCTGTTCAACCAAAGGGCGCAGCAAGCCATAAGCCGCCACTAAATCGGGTTTGGGCATGCCGTTGCCCTCTAAATACATTAAGCCCAAGTTGTATTGCGCCGGCGCATAGCCTTGCACAGCGGCCGCGCGATACCATTTCATAGCTTGGCCGTAATCTTGCGTCATACCGCTGCCAGAAAAATACATGGAAGCCAAATTGCTTTGCGCCCGATCGTAGCCCGTATCCGCCGCCAAGCGGAACCATTTAGCCGCCAAGCTATAATCTTGCTTCACGCCCTCACCGTTGTAATAAAGGGTGCCGATGGCCAGCTGGCCTGGGGCAAAACCTTGGTCCGCCGCTTTTTGATACCAGCTTAAGCCTTGCGCCGCATCTTTAGGCACGCCCTGCCCCACGCAATACATATGCCCCAAAACATACTGGGCAAACACATCGCCTTTTTCAGCTTTTGGCAGCCAGCGCCCCAAGCCATCGCCCGCGTATAAATCTTCGGTTTTAGCTTGCGGCAAAGCGGTGGCCGCAGCGGCACCCACGGCTGCCGCACCCACCACAGCTTTTTTTACCTGTTTTTTTTCATCTTTTTTAACGTGATGGGTGGATTTTTCTGTGTGCTTGGGTTTTGCCTTTTCGACCGGCTCTGCCGCAAAAGCCATCGACGAAGCCATTAAGACGGAACCTGCCACCCACCATGCAAAAACCGTTGTTCGCTGCATTTTAAAACGCTCTTGTGTCATACATCACCACCCTAAACCTGCTATTAACCCAATCGAATGCAGCTAGTTTGACGGGTTTATTGATAACACTCAACACCGAGAACGTAAACAACAGATAAAACTTTAGGTTTTAACGTTAACTTAATATTTTATAGCTTATTTTTATCAGTTTCCACGCCCTGGCATTCTGCCAAGTTCCTTAAAACTTACCCCAGCCTGCGGGCTATTCCCCTACAATGCGCCCATGAGTTTTATCCCTGAATCGTTTATTGAAGATGTTTTGGCGCGCACCGACCTCGTCGAGCTGATTCACACCCAAGTTCCGCTCAAAAAAAAAGGCAAGGAATATACCGCCTGCTGCCCGTTTCATCAGGAAAAAACGCCCTCGTTTTATGTCAACCCCGATAAACAGTTTTATCACTGCTTTGGTTGTGGCGCGAATGGCAATGCAATCAGTTTTTTGATGAACTACAACCACCGGGATTTTCTCGGCGCAATTGAACAGCTCGCCGCCACGGCCGGCATGACGATCCCCGTCACCGAAACCGATCACGCCGCGCTGGATGCCAAGGCCACATGGCATGCGGCCATGGCGCGCGCCAACGCCCACTACAAAAACCAGCTCCGCACCAGCGATGAGGCCGTAGACTACCTTAAAGCCCGTGGCGTGCACGGTGAAACTGCCGCCCTGTTCGATATCGGTTTCGCCCCGAACGGCAACAGCCTTTTGGCGAGCTGTGCCGCCGAGCCCGCCACACGCACCGCCTTTGAGGAACTGGGGCTTATCATCCCCAAAGACGACGGCGAGCGATACGATCGTTTTCGCCGCCGCATTATGTTTCCCATTCGGGATAAACGCGGCCAAGTCATTGGTTTTGGTGGGCGCATCATCGGCGCGGGTGATCCCAAATACTTGAACTCGCCCGAATCCGAACTTTTTCACAAGGGCCAAAATCTTTATGGCTTGTATGAAGCGCGGCTGGATAATGCCAAGCCGCCGCGCCTCATTATTGTGGAGGGCTACATGGATGTGGTGATGCTCGCGCAGCACGGCATTCGCAATGGGGTCGCCACCATGGGCACGGCCACCACCGATGAGCAAATTCAGCGCCTGTACCGCACGAGCCCCACGCTCATTTTTTGTTTTGATGGCGATAACGCCGGCCGCCGTGCCGCCACCAAAGCCCTGCACACCGCCGTGCCGCATTTATCCGATGGCCGCGATTTACGATTTTTATTTCTGCCCGATGGTGAAGACCCCGACAGTTTTGTGCAAGCACGCGGCCGCGCCGCCTTCATCGAGCAAGTTGAGCACGCCAGCCTCTCGTTCGATAACTTCATCTTGCAATTACTCGATCAGATCGAACCTGGCAACGACTCTCCCGCCCGCGCCAAAAAAAACAAACTCGGCCTGCACTGGTTAGCCCCCCTGCCCGCTGGCGCACTGCGAAAAATCACCGAGCGGCGCATTAACGAGCACACTGGCCTGTGGCGATCGCCAAATAAATTCACACAAAAAGCGCAGCCGCCGCAGCCGCCGCGCACCAAGCCCACCACCCTTGATAAAGAAACCTTAATTTTGGCGCTTCTGCTCAAGCATCCCGATTTTTCTCTGCACATACTCAAACCCACGGCTTGGCATAATGCGCAAATTCCCGAACGTTTTTTGCACACCGCGCAACAGCCTGAGGCGCACCGTGCGATAAAAGCGGCCGCGCATTGGTCGCCCGAAGCGCTCCAAATGGCACAAGAATGCGACTTTCATGGCATAAACGACCCCGACATCGCCCTTGTTATGCTGGAAGATACCCTCAGGCAACTCAAGCGCGCCACCTCAGATGCGGCCAGCAAACACGGCGCACGGGCGGCTCTTGCCCGGTTCATTGAAGCCTGCGGAGAAAAAAACTCCACCGAAGGGGATTGAATTGGCGCGCATCGTCTACAAAATTTAAGCATGCAGAAACTGCGGCAAATATTTTTTCAGCCGCTATAATCCTCGGTTCGAAAATTTACGCTAATCAGGTCAAAGCCGCCCATGTACGAAGATAAGCAGGCCAGCATCAAAACACTCATCGCACACGGCCGCGAGCAGGGTTACTTAACCTATGCTGAAATCAGCGATCATCTCCCCGAATCGCTCGTCGATGCCGATCAGATCGAAGACATTATCGGCATGATTCAAGAGATGGGTATTACCGTCTCTGAAGTGGCCCCCGATAGCGATGACCTAGGCCTCGCCGATGAAGCGCGCGTATCCAACGATGAAGACGCCACCGAAGAAGCCGTGGCCGTTCTCGCCTCGCAAGTCGATGCCGAGTTTGGTCGCACCACCGATCCCGTCCGCATGTATATGCGCGAGATGGGCACGGTTGATTTGCTCAATCGTCAAGGTGAGATCGAAATTGCCAAGCGCATCGAAGAAGGCTTACTCGATGTGACCCGCGCGCTGGCGTTTTATCCGCCCACCATCGAAATGCTGTTGGAATCCTACGCGCGCGTTGAAGCGGGCGAAATGCGCCTGCAAGATCTGATTGTCGGCATCATCGAACCGGATATTGAGCTCCCGATTGAAGCCGAAGAGCCGCCACTGGATGTGGCCGATAGCGATACCGCAGTCGTGGATGACGAGGAAGAAACCGAAGCCGAAGAAGAAGCTGTCGTGGATAACAGCTTAGACCCGGAACTCGTGCGCACCCACCTGCTCGCCATTAAAGAGCTGGCCGATCACCTAGACGATCGCCAGCCCGAATATCTGGCGCAACTGGCCGATCAGCTGGTGCAACTCAAGCTCAACCCCAATTTCAATGAAAAACTGCTGGAGCAAATTCGCCAAGCGATTGCCCGCATTCGCCTGCTCGAAAAGCAAATCATGCAGCAAGCGGTTGAAAAAGGCGGTCTAAAGCGCGAAACCTTTATTGAAGCCTTCCGCAGCCACGAGTCGGACATTGGCTGGGTGGAGCTTGCCACCAAAGGCAAACCCACCGCCAAATTTATCCTCGTGCAACCCGAGATCGAACGCCTGCAAAAACGCCTCAACACGGTGGCGCGCGATAGCAAACTCACCGTGGCGCAAACCCGTGAAGTGCACAGGCTTATCACCTTAGGTGAAGCCAAAGCCCGCCGCGCCAAAAAAGAAATGATCGAGGCCAACCTGCGCCTTGTTATTTCAATTGCAAAAAAATACACCAATCGCGGCCTGCAATTCCTTGATTTAATTCAGGAAGGCAATATTGGCCTCATGAAAGCGGTGGATAAATTCGAATATCGTCGCGGCTACAAATTCTCCACCTACGCCACCTGGTGGATTCGTCAAGCCATTACCCGCTCGATTGCCGACCAAGCGCGCACGATCCGCATTCCTGTGCACATGATCGAAACCATCAATAAGCTCAACCGCATCAGCCGGCAAATGCTGCAAGAAATGGGGCGCGAGCCCACGCCAGAAGAGCTGGCCGAGCGCATGGATTTGCCCGAAGATAAAATCCGCAAAGTGCTCAAAATCGCCAAAGAACCCATTTCAATGGAAACCCCAATTGGCGAAGATGACGATTCCAACTTGGGCGATTTTATTGAAGACCAAAGCGCCATTTCTCCGATGGATTCGGCCACCAATGCCAGCTTATCGGAAATTGTGCGTGAGATTTTAGCCTCGCTCACCCCGCGTGAAGCCAAGGTGCTGATGATGCGTTTTGGTATCGGCATGAACACCGACCACACGCTAGAGGAAGTGGGCAAGCAATTTGATGTGACCCGCGAACGCATTCGGCAAATCGAAGCCAAAGCGCTGCGCAAATTGCGCCATCCGTCCCGTTCCGAGCGCCTGCGCAGCTTTATCGAGATGAATATCGACTAAATTGCAGTAAAATAGCGCACCGGCGGCACCCACCGCCCCCTATTCGGGCCCATAGCTCAGTTGGTTAGAGCACGCGACTCATAATCGCTTGGTCGTAGGTTCAAGTCCTACTGGGCCCACCAAATACTTAAAAATACACGGTTTTTTAGCCGTGTATTTTTTTGCCTGCTCAAAACCCCACCCAAAGCACGATGAGAAAAGCCACGCTATTAATATAAACTATCATCAATTAAACTTATTTACGTGGAATTTTTTACCACCAATAATGGATTTGGTCGAGTTAAGCACTCAGGCATTCCATCCGCCTAAAAACGCAGTACAACACCCCATTCACGCCATGCACTCAGGAAAAAGGACTCATCTTATGAACATGTTTTTGAAATTAACCGCCGCCGCAACCCTCATCACGCTCGCCACGCCCAACGCCCACTCGATTGCCGCCTCGTTTATGTATGCACCTAAGGTCGAGCAAACCGGCACGGGGCTTATGAATAGCGGGCTTTTGATGTCGCATAGTCAAACGGCGTGGGGGCTGAACTACAACTATCCGTTCAAATAAAGCGCAGCTCGGCGTTAGGGAGCCGCTAAATATCGCCATTGCCCCGGCGATAAATCGCCCAACGCATAATTGCCAATTTGAACGCGAATCAGGCGCAAGGTGGGCAGCCCCACGGCGGCGGTCATGCGGCGCACTTGGCGGTTTTTGCCTTCGGTGAGGGTAAGTTCCAACCAGCGGGTGGGGATGGCTTGCCGCTGGCGAATCGGCGGGCTGCGCGGCCAAAGCCAGTCGGGCGCAACAATTTCTTGCGCGGTCGCGGGGCGGGTTTTGCCCTCTTTGAGCACAACCCCGGTGCGCAAGGCGGTCAAGGCGGCTTCGGTGATAAGGCCTTCCACCTGTGCCAGGTAGGTTTTGGGCTGCTTGCTATCCGGCTGGGTCAGCCGCGCTTGCAGGCGGCCATCGCTCGTCAAAAGCAGCAAGCCTTCGGAATCTCGATCCAAACGGCCTGCGGCGTACACACCCGGCACCTCGATAAAATCAGCCAAGCTGCGGGCGCTTGAGCCTGGCTCCGGCGTAAATTGCGAGAGCACATCAAAAGGCTTATTAAAGGCGATGAGTTGGGTTTGCATCATGCCTGGCGGCTACGCGGCATGAATTTGGCTTTCTTGCGCACGCGGCAAGCGCTGCCAGCGGGCGATGCGGTATTCATCTACCCCGGCTTCACGCAGCAGTTCGGGCAACCGCTCGTGAATCCCCAGCCAAGGCGCGGGGGTGATTTGCAGCGGCAAGTCGCAAACGATGCCCGTGAGTTCGCGCGATAAGCGCACGGTGGCTTCATGCTCGACAAGGAGTTTTTGTACGCGCGGCGCACCCCGAAATTTCATGCCGTACACCGCCGCCAAATTGGCATAGATGCCGTCAATTGAGCCGTGTTTTTTGAGCAAATTACCGGCAATACGCGGCCCGATGCCGGGCACGCCGGGGATGTTATCGGCGGTATCTCCCGTTAAGGCTAACCAGTCGGCGATTTGCTGGGGTTTTACGCCAAAATGGCGCTCCACATCGCCATAGGCCAGCACCATTTGTCGCATCGGGTTAAACCAGCGATCATCGGGGCCAAGTAACTGCGCGAGATCTTTATCGCCGGTGATGATGGTGATGGCACGCGTTCGCCCGCGCAACCGCGCCACAAGGGTGCCAATCACATCATCGGCCTCGTAGCCCGGATAATCGATAGCGCATAATCCAGCGGCTTCGGCCAAGGCGCGACAGCGCGGCAATTGCGCAGTGAGCTCAATAGGCGCAGGCGGGCGGTGGCCTTTGTAATCTGGATAGATGGATTGCCGGAATTTGCGGCTACAGGGCGCATCAAAGGTACACACAATCATTGGCCCTTCGCTGGCATGTGGCACCACGACTGGGCTCATCCGAGTATCGAATACGGATTCAAGCAAGCTAAGCAAAGCATCCGCGAAGCCTTGCAGGGCGCCCACGGGCTGCCCCTCTGCATTGGTGATGGCTTTATCGGCACCGTGCCAAGCGCGCCAAATCTGCGCGTGCGAATCGATCAACCACGCGCGGCTGCTTGGAGCGCCCGCCGCGACCGGCGGGAAAAGAGCTTCACTCATGATGGCCTGTGAGATTGCGTGGGATAAGGCTGATAGGCGGTGCGCGCCACGCCATCGCACGCAGCGGCTTTGGCCACCGCCCAAGGCAAGCGTTCAATCAAGCGGGCATCAAAGGGCTTGGGCAAAATATATTCTCGGCCAAATTCAAGCGCCGCAATGCCGTAGGCCGCCAATACAGTGGCGGGCACGGGCTCACGCGCGAGGGCGGCTAGAGCCTCTACGCAGGCGATTTTCATGTTCGGGGTAATGCGGCTCGCTCGGCAATCGAGTGTGCCGCGAAAAATAAACGGGAAGGCCAGCACGTTGTTGACTTGATTGGGATAATCGCTGCGCCCCGTCGCCATAATCAAATCATCGCGCACGCGGTGGGCAAGCTCAGGGCTAATTTCCGGATCAGGATTGGCCAGCGCGAACACCACGGGGCGCGGCGCCATACTGGCCAGCATCTCGGCGCTGAGTAAATTCGGCGCCGATAGGCCGATAAATACATCGGCACCCTGAAGCGCATCGCCTAAGCTGCGATCGGTGGTGTCCGCAGCCACAGCCGCATGATGCGCGGGCAAATCGGTTAGGCCTGTGTGCAGCACGCCCACTTTATCCACCACCCGCAGTTGGCTGCGGTTCAGCCCCATATCAAGCAACAGGCGCAAGGTAGCCGTGCCCGCCGCGCCCGCGCCGACCAGCACCAGGCGAATTTCATCCAGTTTTTTGCCCTGAATGTGCAAGGCATTCACTAAGCCCGCCGCGATAATAATGGCGGTACCGTGTTGATCGTCATGGAATACGGGAATATCCATCGCCTCGATCAGCGCTTGCTCGATTTCAAAGCAGCGCGGGGCGGAAATATCTTCTAAATTAATGCCGCCAAAACTCGCGCCCAACCGGCGCACGGTGTCGATAAATTCAGCCGAGTTCTGGGTCTCGACCTCCAAATCCACCGCATCGATATTGGCGAACTGCTTGAACAGCAAGGCCTTGCCTTCCATGACGGGTTTACTCGCCAGCGCGCCGAGATTACCCAGCCCCAAAATGGCCGAGCCATCGGAAATCACCGCCACGAGGTTGCCCTTATTGGTGTAGCGGTAGGCATCATCGGGGTTCGCGGCAATGGCGCGCACCGGTTCGGCCACGCCCGGCGAATAGGCCAGCGCCAAATCGTGCGCGGTGGCGGTGGGTTTGGTGATGGCCGTCGCCGTTTTTCCGGGCAACGGGTGTTCGTGATAGGCCAGGGCGGCAAGGCGAAGGGCGGTTTGTGCGTCAGTCATGGGCAGATTCTTAAAATAAAGCGAAAAAAGCTTAATGCGCCGGCAGAATGCGTCCGGGTTGGCGAAGCAACACGATAAACGCATCGGGCATCAAAGGGCGGCTGTAATAATACCCTTGTGCGATGGGGCAGTTAAACGTTTTGAGCAATTCAATATCGCCTAACGTTTCAACACCCTCTGCAACGGTTACCAGCCCCAGCTCTTGCGCCATGCGCACAATGCCCCCCAAGAGGGCGGCTTGTCGCGGCATATTGGCGGCATTATCGACAAAGGAGCGATCAATTTTGAGCGTCGTGATGGGCAGTTTTTGCAGGTAAGAGAAGGATGAGTAGCCGGTGCCAAAATCATCCAAAGCGACAGAAACCCCCAGCTCGCGCAGGCGGTGGAGCTTTTCTATGACCCAATCGAACCCACTCATCAGCGCGGATTCGGTAATTTCAAGCTCTAAATACTGCGGGTCTATTTGATACTTTTCGAGCAAATCTCGAATCTCATCAATCAAGCTCCCACCCTTAGCGCGCATGAGCTCAAACTGGTAACCAGACACATTGACCGCCACCATGACCGCCCGCCCGCAGTCGCGGTGCATGCGCTGAATAAATTGCAAGGCTTGCGCAATCACAATAAAGCCGAGCTGTTCAATTTGGCCTTTTTCTTCAGCAATCGGGATAAATTCCGCCGGAGAAATCCAACCCAGCGTGGGATGATCCCAGCGCAGCAAGGCCTCGCAGCCCACCACCCTTTCACTTTTTAAATCGACTTTGGGCTGAAATTGCAGAAAAAACTGCTCGGGGCTTTGGCGCATGGCGAGATTAAGCTCGCGCTCAATCAAATTACGCCGCAGGGCGGTATCGGCCATGATTTGATTAAACTCAACGAGCAGGTTGCAGCGCTTATGCTGGCTGGCGAGCGCAAACCCCGCCCGCCGAATGGCGGCATCGATAGCGGCCTCATCAAGCACGCCGGTATCTGACTGCGCGCTCGAAAACCCACCCCGCCCATGCAAAGACACATCAAAATCAAACCCAGCCACCGAGCTGAACGCCGCTTTAGCCAACCGATCAAAGACCAAGGGCACCCCATCACCTATGAACGGCAAAACGCACAAAAAAGTTTGCCCGCCCCACACGCCGCACAACCCGAGGTGGTCATCAATCACCATTTTTAGCTGCGTTGATACCGTCCGCAAAAACATATCCACGGATTCCACCCCTTCAATGAGCAACAGCTGATCGGTATCGGTCACCTCGATCAACGCGCAAGTAACCCCCCCTTGATGCGCTTTTGCCATTTGTGTAATGCGCGCGGTGACCGCCCGCCGATTCAGCAAACCTGTCACCGAATCATGCGCCGCGAGATACGCTAAATCGTGATCTTTAGCGATTAATGCCTCGGTTTGGGCGCTAATTTTTTGGCCAAAATCGGTGAGCTGATTGCGGGTTTTGGTATGCAGTAATCGGGTATTTAAGGCCGTTTTAATGCGCTTTAAGGTTTCATCGAAATCAAACGGTTTGGCGATAAAATCAATCGCGCCGGCATCCAAAGCGGCCTCGCGGGTTTCTCGATCGGTTTGCGCGGTGAGCACGATGCACGGCAAATAATCATCATCCGCCAAATGGGCCTGCAGGGCAGTCATGACCGCATGGCCATCCATATCCGGCATCCGAATATCCAGAAGAAGTAAATCAAAGGGCTCTGCTTGCCAACGCGCAACCGCACGCCGTGCGCTTTGCTCGGTATACACCCGCGTGTATCCCGCCATATCCAAAAGCTCCGCCAAGACGGCCAAGTTGGCGGCATTGTCATCAACAATTAAGATTCGGGCGGCGCTGATCGCATCATCCATTAAAATTTCCTCTCACTGAACACGCGGGCTGCCGTGGCATCAAACAAGGCCATTAACTCGGGGAAATTGAGTGGTTTGGTCAGATAAGCCGCAAACAAGCCCGAATCATTCGCCGCTTTAATCGAAGGTGCCGTGGCATCTGCCGAGAGCGCCACAATGGGAATATGCCGCGTATCTGTCCATTTCTTTAAGCGCGCGGCCGCTTGCTGACCTGAGATGCCGGGCAGATTGATGTCCATTAAAATTAAATCGGGGTGCGGATGCGCCAAAGCCAACTCGAGCCCAAGCTCACCGGTGGCCGCAAGGATTAACTGCACATCATCGCGCTCATCGACAATATCTTGCATGAGCTGGCTGTTATCTTGGTTATCTTCTACATACAGCACCCGAATTTTAGCCACTTCGGCTTCCGGGGCTTGCGCTACGGCCGCCGCATCTGCCAGCGGCGTATTCGCCACGAGCGTGCGGGCTTCTAAAGATGCCGCCAAGGGCGCCTCAAGCGGCAACCAGAGGGTGAATGTGCTGCCCTGCCCTACGGCACTCACAAAATCTAAGTTGCCGCCCATGAGCTCAATCAATTGTTTGGTAATCATCAAACCAATGCCCGTGCCTTCAATGTGGCTGCTCTCTTGACCCAAGCGCTCAAAGGCACGGAACAATCGGTGCTGTTTATCGGCTGGAATGCCAATCCCGGTATCTTCTATGGCAAGCCCAATCAGAGGCTTGCCTTCGGCATTGGCTTTTGAAGGCAGGATGCGCAGATAAACCTGCCCACCACGGCGATTATATTTAATGGCGTTGGTGAGCAAATTCAGGAGCACTTGCTTGGCGCGGGTTAAATCGACCCGCACCACGCCAAAGGCCACACCTTGGGCTTCGTTGACGAGCGCAATGTCAGCCTCTTTGGCCATTTCTGCCACCATCAGCACGGCCTCATCAACCAAACCCGCAAAATCAATCGATTCGAGTGATAGCGTGACTTCGCCGGCCTCAATTTTGGCTAAATTCAGCACATCGTTGACCAAACTCAGCAAATGCTGACCCGCTTTGAGAATATGCGCCACAAAGCCTTGCTGTTTTTCAGTGAGCGCCTCCTTGCGGCTGGCTTGCATGAGCTGAGCAAAGCCTAAAATGGCATTGAGCGGCGTGCGTAACTCGTGCGACATGCTCGATAAAAAAGCCGATTTACTTTGATTAGCACGCTCTGCCTGCTTTTTGCTTTCAATCAATGCCTGCTCAAAGCGCGCGCGTTCTTGCCGCTCGCGCAGGCTGACAATCATAATGGCGCAGGTGCTGGTTAACGGCGCCAAAAACTCGGCCAATTCCGCACTCACGCCGCAGGCCCGATTCGCCACCGCGACCACGCCCACCAGTTCATCGCCCTTAAACAGCGGAATCCCAAGATAGTTATCCAGCAGCGGATGCCCCGGCGGAAAACCACCCCGACGCGCATCGCCCACCAAATGCGGCACCACGACGGGCTCTTGGGATTTCATCACCAAGCCAATGAGATTATTCGGGTTGCAAAACATCATATCGCCCGCCATCACGCGGGCAAATAAGGCATCGGATTCGGCACTCCAAGATAAATTGGTAATGGCATGAATTTTAAGGCAAGGGTCCGGCTTAACGCCCAACAGCACTTCGCCGATAAATCCAAACTCCGCCCCCGTCGCCAGTAAGAGCTGTTCAAGCATCATCGACCAAGCATCGAGATTGGTATGGCTATCTAGAAAGGATTGCACGGCTTGGTTCAGGCCATCTAAAAGCTGCCGCTGGCGCGCCATATTGGCTTTAGCTTGCGTCGATGCGGTGACATCTTGCGTAACACCAATCATGCGGGTAACTTGGCCGTCTTCGCCATAAATGACGTTGCCCTTAGCCTTCAAACAACGTTTTTGATCTTGGGTTAAATACTCAAATTCAATCGCGCGGTGTTCTGCAATACCCGCCGCAAACTCGGCATCAATCGCGACATGAAACTCAGGCGCAATAGCTGCGCGCAACTCATGATGACTAATAACTTTTCGATCGTAAGGCAAGCCAATTAGGCGCGCAAACCCTGCGCTGATCTCAACGGTGTGCTCTTTTGTATCCAGCGACCAAAAACCGATCTCGGCAAATTGCTCCCCCAGCGCTCGGATCTCTTCTGCACGCTTCAATGCGTCTTCGATCCGGGCTTGCTCCGTTAAATCCGCAATAAACCCAACAAATTTAACCGCGCCCTCAACGGTGATTTCACTCACCGCTAAATTAAACGGAAAGGTTTGCCCCTCTTTACGCAGGCCGCGCACGGCACGCCCCACGCCAATCACTTTCGCATCGCCCGTGGCTAAATACTGCATTAAATAACCATCATGCGCCGAGCGCCAAGGCTCGGGCATGAGCATCGAAACATTCTGCCCCAGCAATTCCGCTTCACTGTACCCAAATAAACGCTCGGTGCTGGGGTTGGCCGCTTCGATGATGCCTTGGGCATCAATGCGCACAATCCCTAACGCCGCCGTTTGCAAAATGGCCTGCAACTCTTGCCCCATCGCCACAAGGGGTTTTTGTTGCGCAATATACCTGCGTGCATCGAGCCTTGCTTGCAAGGTGGCAGATAGCTGTACCGCAAAATCATCGAGTAATTGAATTTCATCGGCGCTGAGCACGCGCGGCGCGGTATCCATCATGCATAAGGTGCCCACGGCAAATTCGCCATCCAGCACTAAGGGCGCACCGGCGTAAAACCGTATGCCCTGCTCAATCACTAAAGGCAAGTTTTGAGCGCGCGCATCAAGTGCTGTATCGCAAATCACCAAAGGTTCAAAAGGCGGCATGAGCGCGTAGGAGCAAATCGCCAAATCGCGCGATATGTCTTGCATCGGCAAACCGTGCAGCCCAATAAACCGCTGATGGGTTTCATCGGCCAAGGCCACCAGCGCAATGGGCGTTTTAAAAACCCGCCGAACAATATCTACTTTGCGCTGAAACACGCGATTATCGCGCGCATCAAATAAAGCCAGCTCACGCAGCACACGTAAGCGTTCCGCCTCGTTGGTCGGGCGGGGCGCCATTTTTATGCCAGGTTCATTCATTAAGGTTGCCCCGCGCCTAATTCCGATTCACTATGCTTTTTGCACATCCATATTGGCCGGATGTGCCATTTATCACGCAGATTTATCAGCTGAATTTTCATATTTGGCACCATAACAAAAAAAACCGGAATCACTACCCAGCGATTCCGGTTTTAATGTCAATTTTAAGAAAAGTTTACATTGTGCGGGCACGCCAGCTTACTGCGCGGGCACAATCAAAATATCCACCCGGCGGTTTTGCGCACGGCCTTGGGCAGTGGCATTGCTGGCAATGGGTTTGGTCATGC
>DZCK01000158.1 GCA_022730245.1 Halothiobacillus neapolitanus | reverse complement strand
AGTTTATCTGATTTAAGGGGGTTCAATCAGAGGCTCATTAGGGAGTTTTCCGTTTGAGTCGCAATAAAATTACGATGACCCACAACAGAATAACAAGCGTGCCCGCGCCGTAGCCGAGAAACGATGTCACTAAAACAACGCTGCCTAAAATGGCGCTAATGACTAAAAACTCAAATGTAGAACGCTGAATACGCATAAAAAACTCAATCTTGGGGTGAAGCAACACAACGGGCGTTGTGAATGCAGTTAATCCGCAGCGGCGTGGTTGCCATGCTACAAACATTATGAGCAACATTGGGTGCGATATAAATCACATCGCCGGGAATCACCGCAAATTGATCCGCTCCGAGCGTCATCAAGCCACTCCCTGCCAAAATTTGCCAAATAATTTCCTGATCGTGCGCGCCCAAACCGCTGGTTTGCGTGCCGCTGGGTAATTCCAACTCATGCACACTTAAACCCCAAACCGTTTCGGGCAAAAGCGTGCGTTTTGATGCATTATCACCGAAAATTTCTGGCAAGCTGATGGCGCGATGGCGCAAATAGCTGCGGGTAAGTGGCGGTTTTTTGCTTTTTCGACGAGCAGATTCAGCCATGATAGACACTCGAGTAAATGGATGAACGCCCTTTATTGCGACTTTTTAGGTATAACCACTGTATCACTTCTTGAATGGCATTAATGACGATGAATAGTAATGAACCCCACCCAAGCGCCGCGCAACAGCCCATCGGCGATTTATCCGAAGATCGATGGGCTTTATTTTTAAGCCAAACGGCGCAAATATCTTGGGCTGAAGTGGCTCCCTTGTTTGCCCGTGGGCAAGTTATCCAAGTGTCAGACAGCATAGACTTAATCGCTGCGGCCGTTGCCGTGGCAGAAGATGATAAAACGCAAGTGGCGCCGTGGATGGCGCAGCATCAGTTTGGCTTACTTGATGTGTCCACAGCCAAACGCTGGGCGCAAGGTGAGCCTAATTTGTGGGCCGTGGTGGTCAATCCTTGGGTTTTGGTGCAACAGCAGGTATTGGATGCGCATGCATTAAATCGCTGAAATTTTGTCACTCCCTTGCTATTTTGATAGCCAGCTATTTATTTAATTGATTATCTCTATTTAAGGGTGCCCGTATGAGCGAAACTTCTGTTTTATTGCAGCCAACATTTTTGGGTGCTATGGCGCTTGAAAACCGCCTTGTGATGGCGCCATTAACGCGTTGCCGGGCAGGGGATGGCAATGTGCCCACCGATTTAATGGTGGAATATTATCGTCAGCGCGCTTCGGTGGGTTTAATTATTAGTGAAGCCACACAAATTATGCCCGAAGGGCAGGGGTATCCGAATACGCCTGGCATTCACACTGAGGCGCAGATTGCCGGCTGGCGCAAAATTACCGATGCGGTGCATGCTGCAGGTGGCAGAATGGTGATGCAGTTATGGCATGTGGGTCGGGTTTCTCACTCAAGCTTTCAGCCGCAGGGTGCTCTGCCGGTTGCACCGTCAGCCATTGCCATTGTGGGTGAAGGGCGGGATGCAACGTTTAAAAAGGTGCCGTTTGAAACTCCGCGTGCGTTAGATGCCGCTGAAATCCCCGAGATTGTTAAAGCCTATGAATTGGCGGCGCATCATGCCATTACTGCGGGTTTCGATGGTGTTGAAATTCATGCGGCTAACGGTTATTTGCTCGATCAGTTTTTGCGCGATGACAGTAACCATCGCACTGATCAATACGGGGGTTCTATTGAAAATCGTGCGCGCTTTTTAATGGATGTTGTGGATGCCGTAACCGCCGCCGTGGGCGCTGATCGGGTGGGTTTGCGTATTTCCCCCTTGCAGCCAGCCAATGGCATGAGTGATAGCGATCCCTGGGCGACCTTTTCGCATGTGGTGCGGGCGGTGGATGCTTACAAGTTGGCTTATTTGCATGTGGCGGGCATGGGTGTGGATCAGCCCGGTGTGGCGGGGCCTGCTTTTGATCTCAATGCGTTGCGGCCGTTGTGGTCCGGCAAAATGATGGTGAATTATCATTACGATAAAGCCCGCGCAGAAGCAGCCATCCAGAGCAATCAGGCCGATGTGGTGGCGTTTGGTGTGCCTTTTATTGCTAACCCAGATTTAGTTAATCGATTTAGGTTGGATGCCCCACTCAATGACGCCGATGCCAATACATTCTACGGGGGTAGCGCTAAGGGTTATACCGATTACCCTGTGTATTCAGGCTAAATCTCAGCCATCGGCGCTGAACCCGTGCTCGGATTGGGTGCGGGTTTTAAAATTGTTCGGCGCTTATTCAATGCTTGATGGGCTTTGACTGCGCACGACCCAAACGGCTTGCGCAAGCAATTGATTAATAGCTCGGGTTTGTTTCTCTACGAGCAATACCACATCGCTTGCGCTGGGTGATGATTGGGCACGCTGAATGGTTTGCCCCGGCACTAATCCTAATTGAGTGAGCAGCCGCAGCTGGGCGGCATTATGTGCCGCGATTCGCACAATGGTTGCGCTTTCACCGGCGTGCAAATCCAACACGGCGATTAAATCTCGCCGCTCAATGGGTGCTTCGGTGGCGATGGGTATGGGGGCGCCATGCGGATCAAACTCAGGTTGACCTAAGTGCAGCCAAAGCCGATCAATTAAGGCGCTGGAAAAGGCGTGTTCAAGAATTTCGGCCTCGGCATCCACATCGGCCAAGGGTACGTTGAGATCGCGCACCAGAAACGTTTCAATAACCCTGTGACGACGAATCATATCGACGGCAATGGCGGATCCTTTAGCGGTTAAGCGTGCCCCTTGATAGCGCTCGTACACAATTAAGCCATCAGCGCTTAGGCGCTTAAGCATTGCGGTCACAGAGGCTTGGGCAATATTTAAACGCTCGGCAATGGCTGAGGTGCCCACCATTGATTCGGGGCTCTGTTCGGCCAATTTGAACATGGCTTTGAGGTAGTCCTCATGTGCCGTGCTGGTTTTCATCCCTAGCCGCCGTGGCGTTCGGCGGAGTTCTCTAAGCTTTGGCCGCCTTTTTTAATATCTTGCCCCAAGCCTTTCATGGTGCTGCAACCGGCAATGCCGGCTAAAAAGGCGGCGGATAATAAAATAATCACAATTTTTCGTGCCATATGGTGCATTTAAAAATCTCCTGTGCGTCGCGTTAATCTAGCAGCCTGTCGGACTTTAGGGAAATCGGCTGCAAATCCATCTGAACGGTGC
>DZCK01000157.1 GCA_022730245.1 Halothiobacillus neapolitanus | reverse complement strand
CGCCCTACCACCAGTATTCAGGGTAGGCGCGTTTAGGGATGAGATTGTTGAATATCAAAGCCACACCCAGCAGCACCAAAGGGGCAATTAAACCGGGGAATAGCACAAAGCCATAGCCCATGGCGTGCACTTGCGGGCTGCCAATCACGGCGACCAACGCCGTGGCGCCACCCGGCGGATGCAAGGTGCGCGTGGCGTGCATCAAGGTAATGGCCAGCCCCACCGCGAGGGCGGGCGCAATCACTTGCGCCATCAGCGATAACAGCAGCGGCGAAGCCCCCCACGCCTGCGCCAATGCCCCCACGAGCAACGCGTGTACGCTCACGCCCACGGCGGCCGGTAACGCATGCCCGCCGATTAAATTGCGCGGCTGCGCCAAGGGGCTACGAATGGCACCAAACACCAACACCGCTGATGCGCCAATCGATCCGATAATTAACACCCGATCCCAGCCACTAAAAGCCAAGGCACACAACCCCACCCCCAAAAGGCCGATAAACCCGCCCAAGCCCGATAAGAATATTTCTTGTAACGACACCCGAGGCGGCGAACCATGCCCGCGCCCGCGCCATTTGTGCCAAAACGCGCGCCACGCGCTGGGCGGCGGCGTACTCATAGCCAATCATCCCAATGGAATCGCGCAAAAAAATCGCGCCGCATCACGACGCCAATTAAATGATTGTGCGCATCAACCACCGGCAAGCGTTTCTCTTCTACGGCATGGAACGCGCGGGCAATCTCCACAAAACTGCCGGTCTCGGACAGCACGGTAGCAGGCGTTGTCATCACCTTATCCACGGTGGTGCGTTCGCAATAATCAATAAAGCGCTGATCGTGCGCCATAAGCCGAAATACGAGCGAGAAAAACGTATCGGCCCCGTAGCCTTGCAGAAAATTCCACTCGCTCACATCGCCTAAAACCCGCCCGTTCGCATCCACCACGGGTAGGGTGTGCGCATGCATCAAGGCCATTTGTTCGGCGGCTTGGGTTAAGGTTTGGGTGGGGCTTAGGGCAGATACGTCGCGGCGCATCAGGTGTGGCACATCCATCTTTGCAAATAAGCGTTGCAAGGCGTGCTCGTGGGCGAGGGTATAAATTTCCCGAAAATCATCCACCGTGATGTCGATATAGCCCGACATCGAACGCATGGCGGCCAACACATCTTCATCGGGTAATCGGGCGTTTGGGGATTCAGTCATACAGCGCTCCGGCTTCATGGGGTGGCGCATCATAACGAGGACGGGCGGTTAAGCAGAATTTAAAAAAACCAGAGGCGCCCCAAAGATTTTTTATCCAAGCCGTTCCCTGGGTTAAATGGGCTTGGCGCTCATGCCGTGCATTAAAAATGCCACAAAACCCGCCACACCCAACAGCAAAAGCACCACCACCAACCATTCTGAACTGCTGCCCTTACGGCTCTCGCGCAGCATTTGCCCCGCGCGCGGCCACAAAAACACGAGCATTACCACGATAAAAATCGCGGACATTATTTTCATCCAATCCATCGCTTACCCCCTATCTCAATCATCCCAATAAAAAAGCCCCGTCGAGCGGAGCTTTTTAGCCAATTCAGTTCAATCAATTAATCGCGGCTGGCGCCCAAGAGATTGAGCAAACTCACGAAGATGTTGTAAATATTAAGATACAAGCTCACGGTCATCATTAAGTAATTATCGGCGCCACCATTCACCATGCGGCTGGTGTCATACAGGATAAACCCGCTCATAAGCAAAATAACCGCCGCCGATAACGCCATAGATAACGCCGGCAAATGGAAAAATAAATTGCCCAGCATAGCGAGCAACACCACGATCATGCCGACCATTAAAAAGCCGCCCATGAATGAAAAATCGCGCCGTGTGGTGAGTGCATACGCTGAAAGCGCGAAGAAAATTGCCCCCGTACCGCCCAGCGCGGTCATCACGATTTGATCGCCGCCTTCCATGTGCAGGTAATAGTTAATGGTAGGCCCTAACCCCAAACCCATTAAGCCTGTGATGGCAAATACGGTGAGTAAACCCGCGCTAGAATTGGCCGTGCGTGGCAACACAAACCAAATTAAAGCCATGGAGCCAAACATAGCCACGAGGGAAATCCAGTTCGGCACATTCATCCACATGGCCACGCCCGCCATGGCGGCACTCCAAACCAAAGTGAGCGACAACATTAAATAGGTATTGCGAATCAGCTGATTGGTGGCAAGCAACGATTCACTGCGGCCGGTAACGGTGGGGTTTTGCATACTCATGGCGTGCTCCTTAAAAAATCAAAGATCGGTTTTTGGACACCATAGCACAATGCCAAGTTCAATGAAGCCCTCTGCCGAGCGGGTTTGGGCTAACATGACGAGCTGTTGTTATTAAGGACTGTGCTCGTGGCTAAAACTCCGCCGATTCCGCGCTCCATTTTAATCACCGGTTGCTCTTCGGGCATTGGCCTGTGCGTCGCGCGCGGCTTGGCTGATCGCGGCCATCGGGTGATTGCCAGCGTGCGCCGCACCGAAGATATCGCTTGCTGGCCACATGGGGATATTCCCGTGGTGCAGATTGATTTGAACGATGATGCCACCATTGATGAGGGGCTTGCCGCCACCCTACACCTCACAGGCGGGCGGCTAGACGCGCTATTTAATAATGGCGCGTTTGGCTTGCCCGGCGCGGTCGAAGATTTATCCCGCGAAGCCTTGCGGGCGCAATTTGAAACCAATTTATTTGGCTGGCAAGTGCTCACCAATCGGGTGATTCCGCTCATGCGCGCGCAAGGGTTTGGCCGAATTATCCAAAACAGCTCCGTGCTTGGCATCGCCGCCCTGCCGTTTCGCGGCGCCTATGTGGCCAGCAAGTTTGCGCTTGAAGGCTTAAGCGATACCTTGCGCATGGAGCTAAAAGGCACCGGCATCGCCGTGAGCCTGATTGAACCTGGGCCCATCGAATCGCGTTTTCGGGCTAATGCCGAGGCAGCATTCACGCGATTTATTCCCATTGAAACCTCCATCCATGCGCCCGCTTACCGCAAGCAACAGGCCCGTTTAAGCAAACCAGGCCCCGCCGCCCCGTTTACGCTGCCGCCTGAAGCGGTGCTGAAACGCGTGATTCACGCCCTCGAAGCCACGCACCCCAACGCGCGCTACCCCGTGACGTTTCCCACCTATCTTTTTGCCGCCTTACGCCGATTGCTGCCCACCCGAGCGATGGACTGGGTGCTCTTAAAAGCCTCGGGCGGAGGCAAACGCTAA
>DZCK01000156.1 GCA_022730245.1 Halothiobacillus neapolitanus | reverse complement strand
CTATAGGTGGACTCGAACCACCGACCCCAGCATTATGAGTGCTGTGCTCTAACCAACTGAGCTATATAGCCTGAAATAGGTGGCGAATCTTAGTCTGTTGGTTCGCCCGCGTCAATTGGTTTATGGCGGTTTTACGCCATTAGATCGGCCGAAGATATCAATTTTTGCTCCATGAATCTCTTAGAGTAACTGTTCGGTTGAAGATGGGTTTGCCGGGGGTGTGGTCGAATTGATCCGCTACAAAGTAGCCATTGCGTTCAAATTGGTAGCAGGATTCGGCAGGGCAATGGGCTAGCGCCTGTTCGACTCTACCGACTTGGATTTGTTTGGCATTGGGGTTGATGTCGGTGAGAAAATCTCGCTCAAAATCAGGGGCATCCCCTTCTTGGCGGCCACCGGGGGCGGCGGTGCGAAATAGCCGGTCATAAAAGCGAATTTCGGCTGGTACGGAGTGAGCGCAGGAGAGCCAGTGGATATTGCCTTTGACTTTCCGTGTTTCTGAACCCGGGGTGCCTGATTTGGTATCAGCGTCGTATTCCCCATAAACCTGGGTCACTTGGCCAGATTCATCGCGGTCAAAGCCCGTGCATTTGATGATATAGCCGTAACGCAGCCGGACCTCTTTGCCGGGGGTGAGGCGGAAAAATCCCTTGGTCGGTTCGATCATGAAGTCTTCGCGCTCTATCCAGAGCTCGCGGCTGAGGGGGATTTCGCGCTTGCCCAGTTCCGCATGATGGGGATGATTGGGGGCGAAGCAGGGTTCAATATGGTTTTCGGGGAAATTGGTGAGCACGAGTTTGAGGGGGTTGAGCACGGCAACGCGGCGCTCAGCGCGTTCGTTGAGGTCTTCGCGCATGCAATCTTCAAGCACTTGATAATCGATAAGGCTATCGGATTTTGAGATACCGATGCGATCGGCGAATAATTTAAAACCTGTTGGCGTGAAGCCGCGCCGCCGTGCGCCTTTAAGCGTGGGCAGGCGCGGGTCATTCCAGCCATCTACATGGCCATCGTTGACGAGTTGAATGAGCTTGCGCTTAGAAAGCACAACATAGGTTAAGTTGAGGCGCGAGAATTCGATTTGCTGCGGTAGGGGGCGGTTGAATGCACCGAGTTCAGCCAAGCGATCCAAAAACCATTCATACAGCGGGCGATGATCGGTGAATTCGAGTGTGCATAAAGAATGCGTAATTCCTTCAATCGCATCCGATACGCAGTGGGCAAAATCATACATGGGGTAGATGCACCAAGCATCACCCGTGCGGTGATGATGCGCATGCCGAATTCGGTATATGGCAGGATCGCGCAGATTCATGTTGGGGGCGGCCATGTCGATTTTCGCGCGAAGGATGTGGGCACCGTCCGCAAATTCACCTGCGCGCATCCGGCGGAACAGATCAAGATTTTCTTCAATGCTGCGCGCACGATAAGGGCTGTTGGTGCCCGGTTCCGTCAAGGTGCCCCGCGTGGCGCGCAGGGATTCGCTGTCTTGTGAGTCCACATAGGCTAAACCGGCATGAACCAGTTGTTCGGCGCATTGATAGAGGCGCTCGAAGTAATCGGATGCGTAGTATTCACGACCGCTGGTATCAAAGCCGAGCCAAGCGACATCTTCGCGGATGGCATCGACGTACTCGGTTTCCTCTTTAGTGGGGTTCGTGTCGTCAAAGCGTAAATTACACAGACTTTGTGGGCATTGCGCGAGGTAATCTTGAGCCAAGCCAAAGTTGAGAAAAATACTTTTGGCATGTCCAAAATGCAAAAACCCGTTGGGTTCGGGCGGAAATCGAGTGGCGACCTTGCGGCCATAAGTTTTATGAGCGCAATCTTCATCAATGCGGCTACGAATGAAATTGGAAACAACAGGGTTGGTTGTAGCGGTTTCGGCAGCTTGATCTGTCATGGTTTGCGGGTTCTGTACTTGATAAATGATGTTGTTCGTTATTGTACGAAATTTATTGCGGCTTGAGCGGCCTGATTTGCTGCGGGTACGGGTTTTAGCGCTGCTTGAAATGCGGCGGGTAGATTTGAGTGTAATGCGTGGAATTAATGGGGCATTGGTATTGCTAATCTTTATTTGTGGAATATAATCCCACGGATTGACAGCTGTTCATTGTGTATTTATTTTCACGGGAGTGATTTATATGACCTTCAAACAAGTTTCCGCCCTTGTCTTGCTCTCGAGTTGCGCTATGTGCGGTGTCGCCCAAGCCGAGCCTGTGTTCACCTTGAGCAATAGCGCGGCTTTTTTTCAAGGGAAATACGGCACTGATAAAAATATTGATATTTACTACGATGCGACCGATTTGCAATTGGCCGATGATAATTGGCAACTCAAGCTGACCTTGCCAGTTATTTCGATTAAAAATTTACCCGAAGGCGCCACTCTGACGGGTGGCAATGTGACCACCCCAACCACGTCAACCCAAACCCGTAATTCAAGCGGCATGGGTGATGTATGGCTTGAAGGTCGCTACAAGGTATTCGCGGGTTCGGGCTGGGTGCCTTCGGTGAGTCCTTATGCCAAGGTGAAATTTGGTACAGCTTCAGCCAGTGCGGGCTTGGGTACGGGAGTGAATGATTATGAAGCGGGTTTATTTTTGCAACAGGTGGCAACGCCTGAACTTTTCCCATTTGCCAAAGTAGGGTATCGCGTTATCGGCCAACCTGCGGGCACTGATTATCGTAATATCGCCACTTATCAAGTGGGCGCTACTTATGCGCTCAGCTCAAAAAGCTTTATCACCCCGATGTTTTCAGGCTCCCAGTCAATTGTGCGTGGCGGTTCTAGCCCGGCGGATCTCATTGTGGCTTGGAATTACAATTTAACGGCGAAGGGCAGCGGCATTCAGGTGTATGTGGATAAGGGGCTGAGTAACGGCAGTGCGAATTTTGGTATTGGCGTAGGTGGGCAGATCGTCTTTTAATTTATTTTAGGGGCTGGTCATAAATAAAAACCGCATCAATTTGATGCGGTTTTTATATTGGGATGGCTAAGGAGCCTCTGATTAATAACCTTTTGCCATTAAGGCCGGAAGGTTGACACAGGGCACGCCGATAATGCCCGACAGGCGCCTAGTGCCGATATAGGCTCAGCACCAACTAACTCAACTCATAGCCGATACGCGGCTTTAAATCACTCCCACTCGATTGTGCCCGGCGGTTTGCCAGTGACATCGTATACCACGCGTGATATGCCATTGATTTCATTGACGATACGCAGGGAGACCCGCTCCA
>DZCK01000155.1 GCA_022730245.1 Halothiobacillus neapolitanus | reverse complement strand
ACCTGAAGAGACATGATATTTGTATTAATAACGCTAGACATGATCGCATTCCTCAAATGAAGGTTTTTGCTTGGCAAGATGCCAATGAACTTGCTCTGTAAACATGTTATCGGTGGGCTTTGGCAAAACTTTAGGCGTTTTTTAAAATATTTTTTGCGCCAACGGGATTGTTTTTGCTCACCTGTACGGTTTATCGGACACGCCTTTAAAAACTTGAGCAACACCCTGCCAATGGATTCAAACCGCGCCCTCTTTATGTTGACGATGTCACACTTTTGACATGACCATTTCAAATGAATGGGGTATAACCACAAGACGCATGGGCGTGGGTTTTCTTGGCTTGCGCGGTTTTTATTTACGCTTAAGGGAATGACTCAAACGATGAACACTTCGATTTACACCCTAGAAATCACCCCCCAGCTCCCTGAACGCATCAAGCGATTAGACGATTTAGCCAATAATTTGTATTACAGCTGGGCGCGCTCGATTCGCTATTTATTTAGCCGGATTGATCCCGTGTGTTGGCAAGCTACTGGTGATAACCCGCGTTTATTTTTAAAGCGGGTGGCGCAAGCCCACCTGAATGATGTGCTGTCCGACCCGGTTTTTTTGGCCGATTATGATGATGCCTGCCGGCATTTTGATGATTATTTGGCGCAACCCATGCCGCCAGAGCTGATTAAACGCACCCAGCCCGATGATTTAATCGCCTATTTTTGCGCTGAATATGGTTTTCATGAGTCGCTGCCCATTTATTCGGGCGGTTTGGGTATTTTAGCGGGCGATCACTGCAAGGCTGCCTCCGATTTAAGCTTGCCTTTTGTGGCCGTGGGTTTGTTGTATCGTCAAGGTTATTTTAAGCAAACCATTGATGCCCAAGGCAACCAAATTGCCTCTTATCAAGATATTGATTTCACGACCCTACCCATTAGCCCCGCCACCGATGCGGCAGGCAACACCGTCCAAATTAGCTTAAATTTTCCGGGGCGGGTGGTGCAAGCGCAAGTGTGGCAAGTGCGGGCAGGCAAAATTGCGTTATTTTTATTAGATACCGATTTACCCAGCAACAGCACGGCCGATCGCCAAATTACCTACCGATTGTACGGTGGCGATCGGCGCACGCGTATCGAGCAAGAAATTGTGCTCGGCATTGGGGGCGTGCGCGCATTGCGGGCGCTGGGGCTGGCGCCTACGGCATGGCACATTAACGAAGGCCATGCCGCCTTTGGCGTGCTGGAGCGCCTGCGTGAGCATGTAAATACCGGCAAAGAATGCGCCGTGGCGCTAGAGCTGGTGGCATCATCGACCGTATTTACCACGCATACCCCCGTGCCGGCGGGGCATGATGTATTTAGTGAAGAGCTTATTGATGAGTATTTTGGCGCGCTGTGGCCGCAAATGCACCTCAGCCGCGAGCGTTTTTTAGCGCTGGGCAAAGCGCCCAATGAGCCAGGCTTTAATATGACGGCATTGGCGATTCACGGCTCGCGCCAACACAATGGGGTATCTCAAATTCATGGCACCGTGGCAGCCGATATGGCCAGCGGCTTTTGGCCAGAAATTCCTGCCAATGAAAACCCCATCACCCATGTGACTAACGGCGTGCATGTCGATACATTTTTAGCCCGCGAGTTATCGCAACTGTTTAGCAGCTTGCACCGCGATTGGCGCTGGAACCTGCGTGAAGCAGCGTATTGGCAATTTGTCGATACCATTCCCAATGATCGGTTTTGGTCGGTTCGAGCGGCAATTAAAGCCGAGCTCATTACCGATGTTCGCCGCCGTCTCTCAACCCAACTCGCGGAAGATGGCTTAAGCGACATCCGTGTTGAACGCACCTTGCGGTATCTTAATCGCCCCGAATCGGATGTGCTGATTGTGGGCTTTGCTCGCCGGTTTGCCACCTACAAGCGCGCCAATCTGTTGTTTCGTGATCGGGAACGGTTAGCGCAATTGCTGGCCGATGAAAACCGGCCGATTATTTTCATCTTTGCGGGCAAAGCCCACCCCGCCGATGAGCCGGGCAAAGCCCTCATTCGAGAAATTTGGCAATTATCCAACGAGCCCGCGTTTCATGGCCGCGTGTTGTTGCTAGAGGGCTACGATATGGCGTTGGCGCGCAAGCTCGTGTCGGGCTGCGATGTGTGGCTAAATAATCCCGAATACCCGCTTGAGGCATCGGGCACATCAGGCCAAAAGGCGGGGTTGAATGGCGCGCTGAATTTATCGGTGGCCGATGGCTGGTGGGGCGAGGGATACCAGCAAGAGGGCTCGGTTGCCAACGGCTGGTCGATTAAGCCCTATAACCGCAGCTTTAATCATGACTACTGCGATTCTGAAGAAGCGAGCGATTTACTTACCTTGCTGGAAACTGAAGTTAAACCCCTGTTTTTTGAGCGCGATGCCCACGGCTTGCCGAACCGTTGGATTCAAAACTCAAAAATGGCGATTCGCACGATACTGCCGCAATTTAATTCTGCCCGCATGGTGTGCGATTACATCACCCACCACTATCTGCTGGCCGCACAATATGGCCGAAAACTGCGCGAAGTGGATGGGGCTTTAGCCACCACGCTCGAAGATTTCAAAAACCGCGTGCGGGCAGCTTGGCCCGGGGTGAGTGGCGCATTAATCAACGAGCCGCCCGCGCAAATTCATGGGGGCGAGGTCGTGCAATTTAATATTGAGGTGACGCTCAATGGGCTAAACCCCGATGAAATTGCCGTTGAATGCCTATTTGGCGCGCCAGATGCTGAAGGTGCTTGGGTGACAGCCAAACGCTATAGCAGCACCATCAGCGCACCCGCCTTAACGCCTGCCGTACCGCCGATGACGCAAATTTACGGGTTCAACATTACCGTCGCGCTGGCTGGGTTACAAAGCTACCGCTTTCGCTTGGTGCCCTTTCACACGGCTCAATTGCATCCCTACGAGCTCGGCTTAATGAAGTGGCTTTAAGCCGCCATACAATAAATTCACGCTCGGCCACTTCTGGCATCAGAGCCGAATAAAATAGGGTAACGCGGTGAGAATCAGCCCAATCAGCACAAGCGCTACCCCATTGCTCACAAAAAAGGGATAAATAGATAACGCCAAGCCCGCCACGAGCGGCACTACCGCGCGTTGCTGCTTGGCATAAATTAAAAACCCAAGCCCAATTGAGCCAAATAATACCCCCCATAGCAATTGCGCTTGATCCATCGCCGCCCCCTCTTGATGTGTTGTTCAGGCTAGCAGCCTGTCGGACTTTAGGGAAATCGGCTGCAAATCCATCTGAACGGTG
>DZCK01000032.1 GCA_022730245.1 Halothiobacillus neapolitanus | reverse complement strand
GAATAAAAACAGGGTGTGACAAAGTGCGCTCAACTCAACTTTTAGGCCAAAAAAAGCCCCCATTCAATCGCCATCGAATGGGGGCGGATCTTAGCGCAAGGCTTTATCTAAACGAGCAATCGATTGAGCCGCAGCACAAAGTCGGCCGCCTCAGTTAAATGACCGCCTTCGGCCAATGTCGCTTGGCCGAGCAATACACGCGCAATATCCTCAAATCGCGCCTCATCTGATTCCGCAGCGGCCCGCTGTAACAACGGGTGCTGGGGGTTGATTTCTAAAATCGGCTTAACCGTTGGCGCGGCTTGGCCGGCCTCTTTAAGCAAGCGCTGCAAATGCATGCTCATTTCTTCTTCCGTGGTCACTAAGCACGCAGGCGAATCAACCAAGCGTTTTGAGACCCGCACATCGTCCACCAAATCGGTCAAAACCTTTTTCAAGCGTTCAACCAAGGCGCTTTGCGTCTCTTTGGCATCTGGGGTGGGCTCTTCTGCGGCATCATCAACCGACACCTCTGCCCGCGTCACAGATTTAAGTTTTTTGCCTGAGAACTCAGTGAGTTGAGACATTAACCACTCATCAATTCGATCCGACAGCAACAACACTTCGATGCCTTTTTTGCGGAATATTTCCAAATGAGGTGATGCCAACGCTGCCGCATACGAATCGGCAATGATGTAATAAATCTCATCCTGACCTTCAGGCAAGCGATCAATCGCATCCTTAAAGCACACCGAGGGCGTATCGTTACCGGTGTGGGTAGAAGCAAAACGCAATAAACCCGCAATTTGTTCGCGGTTGGCGAAATCTTCGCCCACCCCTTCTTTTAACACTTGGCCAAATGTGCCCCAAAATTTGGCATATTTTTCCGGTTCGCCCGTCGCCATCTGCTCAAGCATGCCGAGAATACGCTTCACCGACCCTTGTCGAATCGTGTCCAGCACGCGGTTAGATTGCAAAATTTCACGCGATACGTTCAAGGGCAAATCGGCTGAATCAATCACCCCGCGCACAAAGCGCAAATAGCGCGGCATGAGCTTTTCGGCATCATCCATAATGAATACGCGCTTTACATACAGCTTAATGCCCTGCTTGGTTTCTCGATCCCACAAATCAAACGGCGCGCGCGCCGGCAAATAAAGCAAGGAGGTGTATTCTGTTTTACCCTCAACCCGATTATGCGACCACGCCAAGGGCGCCTCCCAATCATGGCCGACATGCTTATAAAACTCGGTGTATTCCTCATCGCTGATGGCAGATTTTGGCCGAACCCATAACGCGGTCGCATCGTTAATCCGCTCCCAAGTGGGTTGTTCTGCGGCGGCGGGCTCTTCTTCATCGGTCGCCGGGCTCGCCGCTTTAAGCATTTCGATGGGGAAAGTAATGTGGTCTGAATATTTTCGGATGACCGAACGCAAACGCCAATCATCGGCAAAATCGGCATGATCTTCACGCAGCTTTAAAACAATGCTTGTGCCGCGTTCTGCCGAATCAACGGTTTCGAGCGCATACTCACCCTCACCGCGTGATGTCCAGCGCACCCCGTGCTCTGCGCCCATGCCGGCACGACGCGTGGTTAAAACAACCTCTTCGGCCACAATAAAGGCCGAGTAAAACCCCACCCCAAACTGACCAATTTGCGATAAATCTTTGGCTTGCTCTTGTCCTAATTTTTGGATAAATGCTTTAGTACCTGAGCGCGCAATGGTGCCGATATTTTCAATCACTTCATCGCGATTCATCCCGATCCCGTTATCGCTGATCGTGACTGTTTTAGCCGCCGCATCAAAACTGACGCGAATACGCAACGTTTCATCACCTTCATACAGCGCATCATCCGATACGGCCTCGAACCGCAATTTATCGCAGGCATCCGACGCATTGGAAACCAATTCCCGCAGAAAAATTTCAGGATTGGAATACAACGAATGAATCATGAGCTGCAACAGCTCTTTAACTTCAGTTTGGAATCCACGAATTTCTGGCTGGCTCATAGCGCTTGCGCCTCCCTCAGTAAAAATAAAGTCAAAAAAATACCCGAGCGTCTTATGGACGCACGGGTATTTTTCAAGAGTTGCGGCTTAAATGATTCCGAAAATCGGCAATAACCGACTCGGAATAATAAAATTAACCCAATTTTTCGCGAATACGCGCTTTCTTACCGGTTAAACCACGCAAGAAATACAGCTTGGCACGACGAACATCACCACGACGCTTCACTTCGATAGAACCAATAGCGGTGCTATAAGTTTGGAACACACGCTCCAAACCTTCGCCATTCGAAATTTTTCGCACCGTAAACGCCGAATTGATACCACGGTTACGCTTGGCAATAACGACCCCTTCAAAGGCCTGCAAGCGCTCACGGTCACCCTCTTTTACTTTCACTTGGACAACCACTGTATCGCCCGGACCGAAGACCGGAATCGCACGGTTCATTTGCTCCGCTTCGAGCGCTTGAATGATCTTACTCATCACTTAACCTACCTAACTTTTAAATCGTTTCGGCAGCATGCTGCCATTCTGCCGTCAATAATGCCCGGGCTCGATCATCAAGCCCGTGCTCATAAAAAAGATCCGGCCTTGCGCGCGCCGTACCCGATAACCGTTGCTGCAAACGCCACGCATCAATCGCGCGGTGATTCCCCGATCGCAATACCAGCGGCACATCTGCCCCCTGCCACCGCTCTGGGCGCGTGTACTGGGGGTGATCGAGCAAGTCCGTTTCAAAGGAATCCTGCACCACCGATTCTGCATCACCCAACACGCCCGGCAATCGGCGCGCGATGGCATCAATCACCACCATAGCGCCGAGCTCCCCCCCCGACAGCACATAATCACCAATCGATACTTGCTCATCAATCAGAGAATCCACAATCCGCTGATCAACACCCTCGTACCGACCGCACACTAAAATCAAGCCCGTCCGGGCCGCCAAAGCCTGAACTTTAGCCCGATTTAAGCGCGCACCTTGGGGCGACATTAACACCACATGCGCGCCGGGCATGGTTGCTTTCGCGGCTGCAATCGCCAAAGACAATGTCTCGGCGATCATTAGCATGCCAGGCCCACCCCCAAAGGGGCGATCATCCACCGTGCGATGCCGATTGGTCGCAAAATCACGGGGTGATACACAATTCAACCCCAGAGCGCCTTGCTCGATCGCTACCCGTGGAATACCACTAACACCGACGGCTTCAACCAACTCGGGAAACAGCGTTATTACACTGATGTTCATAACACGAGCTGTGCTGCCAACAATCTAAAATTCCGGATCCCAATCAACGGTAATCACACGCTGGGTAAGATCAATCGAGATCAAAACCGCATCAGGAATAAAAGGAATGAGTCGTTCACGCTTTTCCCCATCGGTACTTTGCACAACCAAAACATCATTCGCGCCGGTTTCAATCAACTCGTGCACCGTGCCAAACGCTTGACCCGACACATGCACCACTTGACAACCAATCAAATCGCGCCAGTAATATTCACCTGCCGCCGCCTTAGGGATGGCTTGTGCCGGCACCCAAATTTGAGAGCCGGTTAAGGCTTCTGCTTGAGTCCGGTTATCGACACCCAATAATTTAGCGACCAGACCATTACTCTGGCTGGCAAAAGCGCTCACTTTCACCCAATCGCCGCGCAAAAATACAGGAGGTTTAGCCTCATCTGCGGGCGGAGCAACAAACCATTCACGATACTGGGTAATACCTTCAATTGGCCGCGAATAGGAGGTTATCCAGCACCAGCCTTTAATCCCAAACGCACGCCCAAAAGTGCCCACCACGACCGATTCGGCAGGATTGGGCGGGGTTTTCACAATAATTTAAGCCGCAACTGCTTGCTTGCTGCTTTCACGCATCAAGGCAGCAACGCGATCACTCGGCTGAGCGCCTTGGCTAACCCAATGCTGCAAACGCTCGGTGTTGATTTGCAAACGCACTTCGGCGCCGCGAGCAACCGGATTAAAAAACCCGACGCGCTCAATATACGCACCGCTATCACGCGCAATGCGCTTATCGGTAACAACTAAATGATAGAACGGGCGCTTCTTGGCGCCGGTGCGAGCTAAACGGATTGATACCATGGGTCAATTTATCCTGTGTTTCGGTGCGGGTTATTTTACGGTACGAGAAACCCACCGCGCCTTTCAAAATTCAAGGCGCATGATTTTACTTAAGTTTTCAAAAAAATAAAGTATTGCGTGAAAAAAAACCGAAATCCGCCGACTGACCGAGGTCAATCTGGTCGGCCATCGCCTTAGCTGTCGTACGGGTCACGCAGCACAATCGTCTCATCGCGATCAGGGCCTGTGGAGATAATATCAATGGGAACGCCCACCAAAGCCTCGATACGCTCAATATAACGACGCGCCGCTTGCGGTAAATCCTCAACTTGGCGAATCCCCACGGTTGAGCCTTGCCAGCCGGCAATCTCTTCATACACGGGCACGCAACGCGCGTAAGTTTCTGCGCTTAAGGGTGCCGTTTGCAAGGGCTGCCCATCAATTTCATAGCCAACACAAATCTGTATCCGATCAAGGCCATCAAGCACATCGAGCTTGGTTAGACAGATACCCGAAATACTATTAATTTCAACCGCGCGACGTAAAGCTACGGCATCAAACCAGCCGCAACGGCGCGCGCGGCCTGTGGTTGCTCCCACTTCATGCCCTTTAACCGCCAAATGCGTACCCACATCATCATCAAGCTCCGTGGGGAACGGCCCACCACCCACGCGCGTGGTATACGCCTTGGTGATGCCCAGCACGTAATCGAGATCTAACGGACCAACGCCCGTGCCCGTGCTCGCACCACCGGCGGTGGTATTTGATGAAGTAACAAAGGGGTAGGTGCCGTGATCCACATCCAGCAAGGTGCCTTGCGCGCCTTCAAACATGAGGTTTGCGCCCTGACTGCGCAAATTCATGAGCCGATTAGGCACATCGCCCACCATAGGGGCGAGAATTTCTGCCTGACCCAGCACTTGATCGAGCACTTGCTGAAAGTCGATAGGGGTCGTGTTGAAGTAGTTGCGCAAAACGAAATTATGAAAATCCAAAACCTCGCCGAGTTTTGAGGCCAACCGTTCACGATGAAATATGTCTTCTAAACGAATGGCACGGCGAGCCACTTTATCCTCATAAGCAGGCCCAATTCCGCGACCCGTAGTGCCGATCTTGGCGGCACCCCGCGCCAATTCACGCGCCTGATCGAGCGCCACATGGTACGACAAAATTAACGGGCAGGCTTCTGAGAGCATTAATCGCTCCCGTGCGGGGACACCTTGCGCTTCTAATTCGGTCATCTCTTTAATGAGCGCATCGGGGGAGAGCACGACCCCATTCCCAATAAGACATTGAACGTTGTCTCGCAACACGCCTGAAGGAATCAGGTGTAAGACCGTTTTTTTACCGCCAATGACCAAGGTGTGACCGGCATTGTGACCGCCCTGAAACCGCACCACGGCCTGCGCGCGCTCAGTGAGCAAATCGACAATCTTGCCTTTACCTTCATCGCCCCATTGTGAGCCGAGAATTACAACACTTTTACCCATGATTGGTATCACCCATTAACTGCCATAAATTTGTGCCATCCGCCGATTGTCGCGTTAACTGAGGTGCCATAACCGGTATTGGCTGCGTGGTCATCACCACGCGCTGGCCACGGGCACGCAGCCGTTCAACCACTAAAAGCAGCTCGGCATCGGCATAGTCTGCCGGCGCGAGAATTGTGCCTGCGCTGGGTATTGGCGCTTGATAAAAACGCAGCAACGCACGCAGATCGGTAGAAAATCCGGTGGCTGGCCGAGCGCGACCAAACGCCTCACCAATGTCGTCGTATCGGCCACCGCGCGCAATTTCACGACCTACGCCTTGGGCATAGGCTGCAAACACGAGGCCTGTTTGATAGTGATAACCATGCAGTTCAGATAAATCGATGAGCACCGATACTTGGGGGAAATTTTGTTCAATTAAAACTGCGATTTTTTTCAAACGATCCAATGCTTGGCGCATCACCGGCGTCATGACACCCGCCAACACCTGATCGGCTTGCGTCAACACCGCACCCCACGCACCATTGAGGCGACTCAAAGCCATCAGAGCATCTTGCACTGCTGGCGTGAGTGCGCGCCCGGTTAACAGCGCCTGCAAATCCGGATTTGATTTTCGCTGCAAAGCATCACGCGCAATTTCTTCATCGCCTGCATTTAAGCGTGCCTGCGCCGCCAACGAACCGAAAACATCCACATGGCCTAAATCGAGCACGATGTGCTCAATACCCGCGATTTTCAGGGTATTTAACATCAAGTTGATAATTTCTAAATCGCCTTCAACCGCAGCCACACCATAGAGCTCGGCACCGACCTGCATGGGGGTTCTGCTGCCCCCCAAACCATCTGGCCGCGCGCGCACCACGGTACCGAGGTAACACAATCGCCGTTCAGCGATGGGCGCCATGCTATGCGCATCAATTCGGGCGATTTGCGGCGTCATATCGGCACGCAAACCCAGTTGACGGCCAGTCAAACCATCCGTCATCTGTAAGGTATCCAGCGAGAGATCCTCGCCTGCGCCCACTAAAAGCGAATCCACGAATTCAACTAAAGGTGGGATCACCAAATCGTAACCGGCCACATAAAATTGATTCAATATGGCCGTGCGCAATTGTTCAACCCGACCGGCTTGTTCCGGTAGCAACTCATCGATGCCGGCCGGTAACGCCCAACGCGATAACTTGTGCGACATATATTTTCCTAAATTCCTAGCCCGAAAAACTGGGTAAGCCTGGTTTAAATTGAGCGGTGCGAAAACACCCACCACAAAAAATCCAAGACGAGCCACCGGCTCGCTTGGATAAAATCATCTCCGTCAGCGCGAAAAATAAACGAGCGCCACGCCCACGCAAAGCGCTATTAAAGCCAAACCCCGCAAGGTTTTGTCTGGCGTTTGCGCCATTTGCATGATGGCTTGGCGATACCCTTTGGGGCTAATGAATGGGAGCATTGCCTCAATAATCAATACCAACCCGAGCACTTTGAGCCACTGACCATCCATGGCTCAACCGCGATGCCATTGGGATTTAAGGCTTGCTACTGGCATCGCTCGGCGCACGAAAATATCGGAAAAATGGGCTGGTCGGATTCATAACAAATGTACTTCCACCTTGATCGAAGGCTTGCTTGTAGGCACCTAGACTGCGATAAAACTCGAAGAATTTAGGGTCTTGTCCATACGCTTTAGCATAGGTTGCAGCGGCTGCGGCATCACCAGCGCCACGAATTTCTGCCGCTTGACGATTGGCTTCTGCCAAAATCACATCGCGCTGACGATCCGCATCGGCGGTGATTTTCTTCGCCTGCTCCTCGCCGCGTGAGCGGATGGATTGCGCGACAGCAAACCGTTCTTTTTCCATTCGGGCATAAACTGATTTGCGTACTTCTTGCGGCAGTTCAATCTGCATGATGCGCACATCGCTGATTTTAATGCCTAAGCCTTGCATATCGCGGTTGGTGGTTTCTATCACATTGCGCATGAACTGATCCCGATCACCCGACACCACTTCATTCACGGTGCGGCTGGATATTTGGCTCTTCATCGCATCCCGCACGATTTGATCCATCCGGTTCATCGCAATCCGCTCATCGCCACGGGTTGCTTTATAAAAATCAGCCGCATTCACAATCTGCCACTTGATGTAGTAATCCACCACCAAGTTTTTCTTCTCACTGGTGAGAAATCGCTCCGGCTGCGAGGTCATAGTTAAAACCCGCTTATCAAACAACTTAACCGTGTTGATAAAAGGTAATTTGAAATGCAGACCGGGGTTAAAGCTATCTTTAACAATTTCGCCCAAACGAAATTCCAGCGCAGTTTGATACTGTTTAACCTGAAAAGTCGCGGTGGCAAGCAAAAAAACAACCAACGCAATCACAGGCAAAACGACCCGATTAATTAGGTTCATGGGGCATTCCTCGTGCGTAAATCACTGCGGTTATCGCTGGTTACACTGCCGCGCGCGCCGGCCGCATCCGATAGGCTAGGGGTTGCGGGCAATGGCAAAGATAGCGGATCAAGCGGTGCTTTGGTTGCCGGTGCGGCACGCTGATCGCCACCTAAGGGCAGATAAAACACATTGCCCGATTGACCCGAATCAATCACAACGCTCTTATTTTTCGCCAACACACCGGCCACCGTATCCAGATACATGCGCTCACGGGTTAAATCGGGTGCCATTTGGTACGATTTTAAAAGCTGAGTAAATCGCGAGGCTTCACCCAAGGCTAAATTGGTGATTTTGGACTCATAGCCTTTCGCTTGCTCATCAATTTGAGCCGCTTCGCCACGGGCTTGGGGAATGATTTTGTTTGAATAAGCAGAGGCTTCACTGATGTAGCGCTGCTCATCTTCACGCGCGCGGATCGCATCTTCGAAGGCGGGCTGAACGGCTTCAGGGGGTTGCACGTCTTGCAAATTCACCGATTGCACTTTTAGCCCCGTATCGTAGCCATTGAGCATTTCCTGCATGCGATCACGCACAAGGCTTGCGATTTCGGTGCGGCCATCGGTTAAGACGTTGTCCATTTTCTTGGAGCCAATCACTTCACGAATCGCGCTTTGCATGACATCCGATAAGGTGCCATCCGGATCGCGCACATTAAATAAATACTTAACGGGGTCTGCAATCACAAATTGGCTGCCAATACGTACTTCAACAATATTTTCATCGTTGGTGAGCGCGGACATTTTCAGCTGTTTATCGCGGAATTCATCGACGTTGACCTTAATGACCGACCCAATCGGGTACGGCAAATGCCAATGCGGCCCCGCTGTGGTGGTATCGGTGTATTTACCAAACTGCAATTCAATGCCGCGCTGGCCGGCATCAATGGTGTAAATACCCGAGAGCAACCAAACGCCAACCAATAACGCACCCACCACGGCGACACCTTTTGCGCCGCCAGCGCCCCCCATTGCACCGCCAAATTTCTTTTGCAAGCGGTTAATGGCCTCGTCAATATTAGGCGGTTTGCCGCTGCGGCGTGGATTAGACCAAGGATCCTGATCTTTTCCACCACCACCGGGTTCGTTCCAAGCCATGCGTATTTACTCCGAGATATTGGGCACTGCCGCTGTGCATTATGACAAAAAGAGAATTCAAAATGACGCATAAGTTTAGTGATGGCGTCATCAAGTCGCAAGTTAATTGGCTATTTTCTTCGCCGCCGCATAGGGCTATCAACTAGCCCGATAACTCATGAGCATCACCATGTGTGTGCGCTTGTAACTCAGGATGATGCTTGAGCCATTGTGACCAACGGGCTTCGGTGAGTCTTAAATGCATCTGCCAACCCGGTTCAATCACGGTTTCATCCTGCCATTCTTCGGATGTTACCGAACCTTCGTCTATGAACCGCGCACGCACGCCACCGAGGGTTGCTGGCAAGAATAGGGTCACATCGATTCGTGTCGGGCTTAATCGCGCCAGGAGCGCTTGGCGCAACTCGGCAATCCCCGCCCCGGTGTGGGCAGAAACCCAGACACGCTCCACCTCGCCCGCTTCGTTGTAATCAATTTGCGGCGCGCGGCCTTCGATTTGGTCGATTTTATTCATCACCGTGAGCCGTGGCAGGCTATCGGCACCAATTTCTTTGAGCACCACATCGACATCGGCCATTTGCCGATCCCGCTCATCGCTTGCGGCATCCACAACGTGAATTAATAAATCAGCCTCCAGCGTTTCCTCTAGGGTTGAGCGGAATGCGGTGACCAATTCGGTGGGCAGGTGGCGAATAAAGCCGACGGTATCGGCCAGCACCAAGGGTTGATTCGGGGCGAGCTCCATCCGCCGCAAGGTGGTATCTAAGGTGGCAAATAGCTGATCGGCGGCAAAGGTATCGGCAGAGGTTAAGGCATTGAATAAGGTGGATTTTCCGGCATTGGTGTAGCCCACTAAGGATACCAGCGGCACTTCTGACCGCTGCCGGCCCTTGCGACCCTCTAAACGTTGACGGCGCACTTTAGCGATACGCTCTTGCAGTTGTTTGATGCGATCGTGAATGAGCCTGCGATCAAGCTCTAACTGCGTTTCGCCGGGGCCGCGCAAACCAATGGCACCGCCACGCTGGCTATCGAGATGCGTCCAGCCTCGGATGAGGCGGGTCGATAGGTGTTTGAGCTGCGCGAGCTCAACTTGTAATTTCCCTTCGTGCGAGCGAGCCCGCTGCGAAAAAATATCGAGAATGAGGCCGGTGCGATCAAGCACACGACAGGAGAGCAGTTTTTCAAGGTTTCGCTCCTGCGAGGGTGAGAGCTGGGCATTCACCACGACTAAATCGGCTTCGGTGCGCAGCACCATCTCTGCTAACTCTTCAGCCTTGCCTTTGCCTATGTATAAACGCGGATCAGGGGCTTCTCGGCTGGCAAGGCACACATCCAGAATGCGGGCACCGGCTGAATCGACCAGATCACGAAATTCATCCAGATCTTCCGCTCGGCTGGCCTGACGAGATACAACATGCAGCAGAACCGCGCGCTCACCCCCTTCATGGCGTTCAAAAAATTGCATTAAAGGCCTTCTTCTCCCGATTGCTCGCTTTTGGCGAAGCCGTCGTCGTCAAAATCAAATTGAATTTCCCGCGTGGGCACGATGGTGCTGATGGCGTGCTTGTACACCAGCTGGCTGACATTATTTTTGAGCAACACCACAAAATTATCGAAGGAATCAATTTGCCCTTGTAATTTAATGCCATTGCGCAGGTAAATCGATACGGGTACATGTTCGCGCCGCAGGGCGTTTAAATAAGGTTCTTGGAGTGACTGGGCTTTTGCCATGATTATTTTCCTCAATTATCGTTGACCGCTTCCGTTGCGGGGTTTGTTTTAAAATCCACGGGGAATTAGCGTATCACGCCGCAGAGAGAAATTATGTTATGAAATCGCAACCAGCGAAGGGTTCTTAAAAATCTTCGAATGGCTTCAGATGGCGGGTTTGCCGGTGAGTTCCGCTGATTGGATAATTTCTGCCAGCTCAGCCAACAGATTTGCACGGTGCTCGGTGGGGAAAAAGCGGGTGTTGGTTTGGCTGCGCATCCAGGTAATTTGGCGTTTGGCTAATTGCCGTGTGGCGGTAATGGCTAACTCGCGCATGGCGGCGGCATCGGTTTGTCCATCGAGATAATCCCAAACTTGCCGATAACCGACCGCACGCACGGATGGCAGGGTCGGTTGCAAATCCCCGCGTGCGCGCAAGGCGGCCACTTCGTCGATCAAACCATCGGCCAGCATGGCATCAAACCGCTCAGCCATCGCGGTGCGCGCATGCGCTCGTGAGGAAGGCCATAGCCCAAACCGGTGCACCGTTTGGCCATTTAAGGGTGAGATGGGCGGATTTTCTTGCTGCCACTGGCTTAACGAGCGCCCCGTGGCACGGTACACCTCCAGCGCCCGCCCAATGCGCTGCGGATCATTGGGATGGACACGGGCGGCCACAATGGGATCAATTTTTTGCAATTGGGCGTGCAAAGCAGGCCACCCGAGCTGCTGCGCTTCACCTGCGACGGTTGCACGCAGTGCGGGATCACTCGCAGGCAACGCGGATAACCCATCCAGCAAGGCCTGAAAATACATCATGGTGCCGCCAACCAGCAACGGCACGCAGCCATCCGCCCGCGCTGTGGCAATAGCCGCCAGCGCATCATCGCAAAATGCCCGCACGCAATAAGGTTCAGCCGGATCACAAATATCCACCAAGGCATGGGGGAATTGCGCCAACACTTCAGCTTCAGGCTTGGCCGTGCCGATGTTCATGCCGCGATAAATCATCACCGAATCAACACTAATAATGCGCACGGGATAGTGCGCCGCCAACTCAAGTGCGACGGCGGTTTTACCTGAAGCCGTCGGCCCTAATAAGGCCAAAATCGGGTTTGATGAATCGGCTACAGGCATCTTTATTGCCCCCGCATAAAAAGCCGATCCAGATCGGTCATCGAGAGTTGCCGCCAAGTGGGGCGGCCATGATTGCATTGATCGGCGCGCTCGGTGCGCTCCATATCGCGCAGCAACGCATCCATCTCTGGGCGGGTGAGGATGCGATTGGCGCGCACCGAGCCATGACAGGCTATCCGCGATAACACGGTATGAATGGGCTCTGCCTGCATCGGTTGCGGCTCATCCCACGCAATGGGCGATTCAATCAAGGCAGCAAACAGGGTGCGCGCCAAGGCCTCCGCATCGGCGTGTCGCAACAAGGCGGCCAAGGCCGATACTCGGATGCGGGTGGGCGCAACGCGCTCAAGCACCACGCCCAAGCGCATAAATGCGTCTTTGTGCTCGGCGTATTGATCGGCCTCGCGCTCTGACACACTAAAATTCACTGGCAACAGCAAGGGTTGCAGCGTCATTTGCTCAGCGGCGAACGCGGTTTTCAGCCGTTCATACATAATGCGTTCGGCTGCCGCATGGGCATCCACAATCACTAAGCCCTGTGCGTTTTGCGCCAAAATATACACGCCATGCAAATGGGCCACGGCATAACCCAGCGGGGGCACTTGTTCCGCATCGCCCTCCGCTACCGCAAACGGGTGATTTAAGCGGCTATGGTAGGGTGCGCCAGGGGTCACCGGGCTCGAAAATAGAGAAGGCAGATGAGCCGCAGCCGGTGCGCTGCTCGCAGCCAGCAAATTAAGATAGCCTTGGGTAGCCGCGCGAGACGGCAATGGGTTTGCGCGGGCATCGGTGGCTAAATTTAGGCCGCTTTGCGCCTCATCAGCGCCCCACTTAAGTGGTGGCCCACCACCCAATTGCCCCGCCCCGCCCGTGGCATCCACGCCTTGCGCCAATGCGCGATGAATTTCTCGAAATAAGAACTCTTGCACCGCCCGCGCATCACGAAAACGCACCTCAGCTTTAGTTGGGTGAACATTCACATCCACCGCGCGCGGATCAAGCGTCAGCGCCAACACATAGGCGGGCTGGCGGGCGTGATGCAATACATCGGCATAGGCACGGCGAATCGCAAAGCCAATCAAGCGATCACGCACGATGCGGCCATTGCAGAAAAATAATTGTTGATCGGTCGATGCCCGGGCATAGGCGGGGTCGGCAATCCAGCCGCTTAAACTTAAACCCGATGCGGCCGAATCAATCCGGCGCGCCCGGTTCAAAAACTCATCCCCCAAGAGCGCGGCAATTCGCACCGGCAATTGAGCTGAACCCTGCTCTGGCGCGATGGCGGGTAAATCAAACACGAGCCGAGCTTCATGGCTAAGGGAGAACCCTAAGCTTGGGTGCGCTAACGCAAACCGTCGCATCAGGAGATCAATTTGCAGAAATTCAGTGCGATCAGTGCGTAAAAATTTGCGTCTGGCCGGCGTGTTATAAAAAAGCTCAGCCACCTCCACGGTGGTGCCTTGAGGATGAGCGGCGGGTTTCGGCTCTAACGCGTCGATAGGTGCAAGACACCAACCATGCGATGCACCCGCTTGGCGTGAGGTAATGCGAACGCGCGCAATCGAAGCAATACTGGCCAACGCTTCCCCGCGAAAACCCATGCTCGCCACCGCTTCCAGATCATCCAACGAGCGTATTTTGCTGGTGGCATGCGCGGCAAATGCCAAGGGTAAATCGTCAAAACTTAGCCCGACCCCATCATCGCGCACCCGAATAAGCCGGGTGCCCGCCACTTCGATCAACACGTCAATGCGCTGCGCACCGGCATCAATCGCATTTTCAACCAATTCTTTAACCACGCTCGCAGGGCGCTCTACCACCTCGCCTGCGGCAATTTGGTTTACAAGGACGGCAGGCAGACGCGCAATAACTGACATGGAGCTCCGAGAAAATAAAACGAAGCCCGCATTTTCACCGCCTCGGCCAATAAAAACAAATGAGCGCAGAATAGAATGAATAGAATCCCGATAAAATTCGCCCAATAAAAAACGCGCGACACACCTGCCACGCGTTTAATTTCAATCAATTCCCCTTCAGATCATCGCGTAATGCGTTCCCTCTGGCGCGCGTGCAGCGTAGTAGGTATTAATGCCATCCAAAATAGAGCGGGCAATTTCATTTTGATATTTAGCCGTGCGCAACCGCGCTTCTTCTTCCGGATTACTGATAAACGCACTTTCGACCAAAATCGAGGGAATATCCGGCGATTTAAGCACCACAAAGCCGGCCTGCTGCACCCGCTTTGAGTGCAAATCCGTCACATCTCCGATTTGCCCCAAAACACGGTGCGCAAAATCCAAGCTATTTTCAAGCGTTTTGGTTTGCGATAAATCCAGCAACACAGAAGCCACATCTTGATCGTGATCGGAAATAGAGGCACCGCCGACAAAATCCGCCTCGTTCTCGCGATTCGCCATCCAGCGCGCCGCCTCGGAGGTGGCGCCATGTTGGCTCAAGCAAAATACCGACGCCCCGCGCGCCGAGGTGACCCGAAACGCATCCGAATGCACCGAAATAAACAAATCCGCTTTTGCATTACGCGCAATCGCCGTGCGGCCGCGCAGATGAATAAATTTATCAGAATCGCGGGTCATTACTGGCCGCAACCCAGGTGCGGCGGCCACCATATCCCGCAAGCGGCGGCCGATATCCAACACAATGTGTTTTTCTTTGGTGCCACGATACCCCACCGCGCCCGGATCTTTACCGCCATGACCTGGATCAATTGCGACCACCAATTCCCGAAAGGTGCGGCCGGTTTGTATTTTGGGCTTGCTCTCGGGGTCTGCGGCTTCTTTAGCGACCAAAGTAACCGCTTTATCATGCGGCAGATCAACCACTAAGCGGTAACCCATGCCATCACTGGGCGGCAAAAGCACCAAGCGTGGCTTAACCATCGCTTTTAAATCAAAGACTAAACGCAGGTTTGTACCTTCTTGAATGCCCACCCGCAAGCCCTTAACCACTGAGCGGTCTATCGTGGGCGGAATAACTAAATGCTGGGCTTGCGTATCGGTTAAATCCACCACAAAACGCGGTGGGTTTTCGATAGCAAAGCTTTTGAAATCAATAGGCCCGTTTAAATTAAACACGTAGCGGGTGTAGTCTGGCTGGGATGAGGTTTGTACCGCATTCATAAAACGCGCAGCCCACACGTTTTGTGGGGCAACCAAGCCAAAAACCGCTGAGCTCCCGCCTAAAACGGCGCCCATAAATTTGCGACGATCCCAAGGGCTCGAGGAATTATCAAACATGATTTAACCCTCATCTATTCAATCCATTCCATTCGCTGCAACCGAACAAGCGAATTACTGGGATACATTTTGTCGCGCAAAAGTTTTTTTCTCAAGCTTTCTAATTAGATAGCGCGCTAACCTAAAGCTAAAACTAGACAAAAAACCAAAACAAACCCACAGCACCTCGGGAATAAAAAACAGATAAACCACTACATATTGCGGTTTTTCACAAAGACAACGGCCCTGCGATAAATTTGTAATTTTTAGTAAATTAGCCCCAAAG
>DZCK01000031.1 GCA_022730245.1 Halothiobacillus neapolitanus | reverse complement strand
CCTCGCCCAGCTAAATTTTCGCACCGATTCCTAAAGTCCGACAGGCTGCTAGCTATTGATTTAATCTCGCCGCGCCTGAAAAAACGTTTTCAATAGCAGCGCGGCCTCGGCTTCACAGGGCCCGGTATCAATAATCGGTGCAAAGTGATGCCAAGCAGCCCGATTCAAATCAAGCGCGCCACCACAAGCCCCTGCCCGCTCATCAGGCGCGGCATACACCACTCGGGCAATGCGCGCATGGCTGATTGCGGCCATACACATCGGGCAAGGCTCAAGCGTGACATAGAGCGTGCAATCATCCAGCCGATAATTGCGCAAGGCGATGCCTGCCGCGCGCAACGCCTGTATTTCGGCATGGGCGGTTGGGTCATGCTCTGCGATGGGGGCATTACGCCCCAGCGCAATAATGTCACCCCCTTTAACCACCACGGCACCCACCGGCACCTCACCCATCGCGGCTGCCTGCTCTGCTTGCAGCAATGCTTGCTGCATAAAATAACGATCACAATTTAGTGTACGAGACATAACCCGCGTGCTCTTTTACAAACAATGAACTCATTTGGCTTTTGGTCGATATTGACGAACCAACAAAGTAACAAGATTTTTACTCAACCCCAAATCCAATCTCGCAGAACAACACCCAAAATAATTTGGGGCAAAACCCAAGGAACCTCTAATTAAATCAACTTGGCTTTTGTCTAACGCTATCAAAACAAAAAACCCCCAACAGGGGGCTTGTGTTTATTTAAGCCGTGGCAAAGTGAAATTTAAGCCTCGTATTTAAGCTCGATGCCACGCAATGCTGCAATTAAATCCGCATCGCCTTCGGATTCAATTTCATCGGCAATCATGCGATAGCTATCCAAATCGCCCACACCCAAAAATGCCTCGGCAAGCCCCAAGCGCGTATCATTATGGGCGGCATCGGTCGATGCTAAAGCCGGTTCTGCCGGCGTTGGCTCATGAGAAGACGATTTTACCGCAAGCGATTCATCGTTAAATTCGGCTAATTCAAGATTCAAATCGCCTGCAGTGCCCACAGGATCAAAGTTGGGTTGTTTTACGTTTTCAAGCTCGGATAAATCAAACGTCAATTCATTTAAACTTGGCGGCACATCGGCAGCGTATAACGCGCTCGACTCTGGCACCGAGGCCTGGCTCTCTTCGAGGATCAGTTCATTCGATGTGAAGTCTAGCCCCGCGTTATTAGAGAATACGCTGGGATTTAACGCATCTAACGCATCGGGCACAAAACCGGATACCGCATCGTTTGTTACCATTTTAGGAGACGAGTACGGCTCATCAAACGCACTCGGCATGGAATCAACTGCGGCGGCCACCGGGGGCACATTTTGCACCGCAGGCCGATGCTCTGAGCCAAATCGGCTATCAATTTGCGCAAGAATTTGATTTAGCTCGGCATCATTTCCGTCTTCCGCATAGATGTTCGCAAGCTCTTGGTATAAAGCCAACTCATCGGCGTGTTGAGCCACGCCATCACGCAGTAAATCCAACGACTGCTCATTGAGATTATAAGAACGTAACAACCGCGCCTCATCAATAATAGATTTGGGATCAAACGGTGACGCTGCGGCATGAAAAACAGGTAAAACTGAGGCCGCCGCCGCAGCTAATTTTTGCGATTCAGACGCGCTAAATGGGGTGAGCGGGGATGTATTTACACTCGTTGAGGCAGACGATGTTTTATTTTGCGTTGGCTGATAACTACTTAATGGCTCTGATCTATCTCGATTGCGGCCCCGCGAGGCAACCACCAGCAATAAAATAAGCACCAAAAGCCCAGCGCCGCCTAAAAGATAAGGCGCCCACTGAACCCAGAAATTATTATTTTGTGCTTCAAGTTGTTTTTTGAGTAACTGAGTCTGCTCATCGGAGGCTTTAATTTTTTGCTGTAACGACTCAATGTTTTGATTGCGATCGGTAATTAAACCTTGAACTTGTTTAAGTTGCTCATTGAGTAAGGCAATTTGCTGGCTCATCGCTTGGCTTTTTGCATCAATGGATGCAATTGCTTCGTTGTTCTGCTGCACAGAACCCGTGGCTGTCGATGCGGGTGTGGTTGAAGGCAATGTGGTGCTATCAATCGCCGGTAATTTGCCGTCAACCAACGTATTGTCTGCCGACGGCGAAGTGGGCAGGTTCGCGGGGGCGGGCGTACTGCCCGCATCGGCTGAAAGCAACTGGAGTTTAGGCTGGGTGCTTGCCGTACTGGGTACGTTTTTGGCCACTTCCGTTTTGGCTATAGGCGTAGATTTGGCAACACGACTGGTCGGCACTTTCAGGGTGGCACCCGATTTCAGCTCATTGCCATTGCCCCCGACAAATGCCTCAGGATTGGCATTAATAATGGCCTGCATCATGGGGCGAACAGAAACACTGCCATCTTGAGCGGCGCGCTTGGCAATATCGTACAAAGTATCGCCGCGCTTAACGTGATAAGTGCCCCCCATCGTAACATCAGGCACATTTTTAACGGGCTGCCAGCCAGTGGCTTGGCTGGCTGGCGCGGCAGGTGTTACGTTGACTGACATATGATTGAAATTAGGTTCAACCGGTTTGTTAACACCTTTTTGAACTGGCGGGTTGAGCAGTAGATCAAACTCCTTAACGACCTTGCTTTCGCCGGACGTTACCTCAACCAAAATACTTAAAATGGGATCGGTAATAATGCGTTTTGAGCTCATTAAAATGAAAGAATTTTTTCCTTCCGTTTTAATTTGAAATGTAATGTTCCCCGCCAAAGAATCTAAACTTAAGCCAGCTTGCCGATAATAGTTTTCCGGTGCGAGCCGCACTTTAACTTCATCTAAGGGCGCGCCATTGAGTCCGGTCAATGGAATCAAAACCTTAAGGTGCTCGGTTAGGTGCGATTGCACCCGCGCATTACCCAGCTCTGCCGCGTGCAAGAGCGCAGGGGCCGTGCACAGAATGCCTGCAATAATCCAACTTAACTTCCGCATGTCAATCAACTCCTTAAAATACCCATTGCCCGTGCTTTCAGCTCAAATCCTGCCTGATGCTTGAAAAAACGCAAACCAAAATCCTTAACCATTGGCCGAATTAGGATGATTGTGCCACAGCTTAAAGGTAATCGCGCACCAAAACTTCTGCAATCTGCACGCTGTTGAGTGCAGCACCCTTGCGAACATTATCCGACACGACCCACAGGTTTAAGCCGCGCTCGGTTGAAATATCTTCCCGAATGCGCCCCACAAAAACCGGATCATGCCCTGCCGCATCTGATTGAGCCGTAGGCCAGCCGCCATCTTTACGCTCATCCATCACCTTAATACCCGGTGCTTTGGCTAAAAGTTTACGCGCGGCTTCTGCGGTAATTTTGTCACGGGTTTCGATGTGAACGGCTTCAGAATGGCCATAAAACACAGGAACACGAACAGCCGTTGGGTTCACCATGATGGATTCATCACCCATGATTTTTCGGGTTTCCCACACCATTTTCATCTCTTCTTTGGTGTAACCGTTGTCCATAAATACATCAATTTGTGGCAACACGTTGAAGGCGATGGTTTTCGGGTAAACCGTCGGCTCTTTGCGATCTCCGCCAAGCAAGGCCGCCGTTTGGCCGGCCAGTTCTTCAATCGCCTCTTTGCCGGTGCCAGATACGGCTTGATAGGTAGCCACATTAATGCGCGTAATGCCCACCGCATCGTAAATCGGCTTCAAGGCCACCAGCATTTGGATGGTCGAGCAATTGGGATTGGCAATAATGCCGCGATTTTTATATTGGGCAATTGCCTGCGGATTGACCTCGGGCACCACCAGCGGAATATCCTCGTCGTAGCGAAATTGTGAGGTGTTATCAATCACCACACAGCCTGCAGCGGCCGCTTTGGGCGCATAAATAGCCGATACAGAGGCACCAGGCGAGAATAACCCCACCTGCACCTTAGCGAAATCAAAGGTGGCTAAATCTTCAACCACCAATAATTTATCGCCAAACGGTACGCGCTTACCCACGGAGCGTTCCGAGGCTAACGCGTACACTTTACCCACAGGAAATTTGCGCTCAGCCAAAATCGACAGCATGGTTTCACCCACGGCACCGGTTGCACCCACCACGGCCACATCAAATAAACGGCTCATAAAATCTCTTCACTTGTCATTAATTACAAAAAATGGCGCTTAGTTTAACGCAGCAACAACCGCATCGCCCATCTCGATGGTCGAAACTTTGCGATCTTGCGGCGTGCAAATATCGGCGGTGCGCAAGCCTTGATCCAAAACCGTACTCACCGCAGATTCAATCCGAGCGGCCAAATCACCCCGACCAAAACTGTAGCGCAACAGCATCGCGGCAGAAAGAATCGTCGCCAGCGGATTGGCAATGCCTTGGCCGGCGATATCGGGCGCGGAACCGTGGCTGGGTTCATACAGCCCTTGGCCTTTATCGTTCAATGAGGCCGACGGCAACATCCCGATTGAACCCGTGAGCATGGAGGCTTGGTCGGATAAAATATCGCCGAACAGGTTTTCGGTCACCATGACATCAAATTGCTTCGGCCAACGCACGAGCTGCATCGCCGCGTTATCAACATACATATGGGTTAATTCGACCTCGGGATAATCACGACTCACCCGAATCATCACCTCGCGCCACAGCTCAGAGGTTTCAAGCACATTGGCCTTATCAACAGAACAGACTTTTTTATTGCGCTTCATCGCGGCATCGAAAGCGACCCGACCAATCCGCTCAATTTCCATCTCGTTATAGTGCATCGTGTTAAAGCCTTCGCGCAGCGTTTGGCCATGAATTTCGGTTTCACGAATGCCGCGCGGCTGGCCAAAATACACGCCGCCGGTGAGTTCTCGCACAATTAAAATATCTAAACCGGCCACCACCTCAGGCTTTAGAGATGAGCTATCGGCCAGCTGTGGATACAAAATCGCTGGGCGCAAATTAGCAAATAAACCCATCGCCGCACGGATGCCGAGCAAACCCCGCTCAGGGCGCAGCGGGCGATCCAAATTATCGTACTGCGGACCACCCACCGCCCCCAGCAACACCGCATCAGCCGCCAGCGCCGCTGTTTTGGTGACCTCAGGAAAGGGGTGCCCTGCCGCCTCATAGGCGGCACCGCCAATCACACCCTCAATAAAATTCAAATTCAAATCCGTGCCCTGCGTCACCGCTTTAAGCACCCGAACGGCTTGCTCGGTAATTTCGGGGCCAATGCCATCACCGGGTAATACGAGAATATTTTTTTGCATTTTATCAACCTGTTATAAAAATAGTGCGCTTTAAGCTTGATCTAAAAACAACCACGGGGCTGATTGGCGCCGCGCAGCTTCATACGCATGAATATCATCGGCGTGCTGCAAGGTGAGGCCAATATCATCCAAGCCATTGATTAAGCAATGTTTACGGAACGAATCGACTTCAAACGCGATGGTTTCGCCATTCGGTTTTTTGAGCTCTTGGTTTTCTAAATCCACCGTGAGTTGATAGCCTGTATTCGCGGCAACGTCTTTAAACAATTCACTCACAATTTCTTCGGGTAAAACAATCGGTAACAAGCCAGTTTTAAAGCTGTTATTGAAGAAAATATCCGCAAATGACGGTGCAATCACCACCTTGAATCCAAAGTCTGTGAGCGCCCATACCGCATGTTCACGCGAGGAACCGCAGCCAAAATTGGTGCGCGCTAACAAAATCGTGGCTTGATTGTACGGCGCCTGATTCAAAATAAAATCAGGATTCGGCGTGCGCTGGCTGTGATCCATCCCAGGCTCACCGGGCTCTAAATAACGCCAATCATCAAAGGCATTCGGACCAAAACCACTGCGTTTGATGGACTTTAAGTATTGCTTAGGGATAATCGCATCGGTATCGACATTGGCGCGATCAAGCGGGGCAACAATGCCGGTAAAAGTGTTGAATGCTTGCATGGTAAACCCTCAAATTAAATGTAACGCACATCAACAAAATGGCCGGCAATGGCCGCGGCCGCCGCCATGGCGGGGCTCACCAGATGCGTGCGCCCGCCCTGCCCTTGCCGCCCTTCAAAGTTGCGGTTGCTGGTCGAAGCGCAGCGCTCGCCGGGTTCCAAGCGATCGGCATTCATCGCCAAACACATCGAGCAACCCGGTTCCCGCCATTCAAACCCGGCGTTCAGGAAAATTTTATCTAAGCCCTCGTGTTCGGCTTGCTCGCGCACGAGGCCGGAGCCCGGCACCACCATCGCCAATTTGACGTTGGCGGCCACTTTTCCCGCACCCACCACGGCAGCGGCGGCGCGCAAATCTTCAATCCGCGCGTTGGTGCATGAGCCGATAAATACTTTATCAATTGCGATTTGTTCAATCGGCGTATTGGCGGTTAATCCCATGTAAACCAAAGCCTTGCGCATGCCATCGGCTTTAACAGGATCGGGTTCGTTCACGGGATCCGGTACTCTGGCCGTAACCGGCACCACCATCTCAGGCGAGGTACCCCAACTTACTTGGGGTTCAATCGCGGCGGCATCCAGCACCACCACTTTATCGAACACCGCATCCGCATCGGATTTAAGTGTGCGCCAGTATGCCGCCGCTTGTTCAAACAGCGCGCCTTGCGGGGCGAATGGTCGGCCCCGGAAGTATTCGATGGTTTTTTCGTCCACCGCGACCATGCCCGCCCGCGCGCCGCCTTCAATCGCCATGTTGCAAACGCTCATCCGGCCTTCAACTGATAACGATTCGATGGCTGAACCCGCAAACTCGACCGCATAACCCGTGCCGCCCGCCGTGCCGATTTTGCCGATAATGGCCAACACCACATCTTTGGCTGTGACCCCCGCGCCTAACTCGCCATCCACGCGAATCTGCATGGTTTTGGCGCGCTTTTGCAGCAAGGTTTGCGTGGCCATCACATGCTCGACTTCTGAGGTGCCGATGCCAAAGGCCAAAGCACCAAATGCGCCGTGCGTGGAGGTATGGGAATCGCCGCACACAATCGTGGTACCCGGCAAGGTGAAGCCTTCTTCGGGGCCGATCACATGCACAATGCCTTGGCGCTTATCGTTCATGGCAAATTCTTGCACGCCAAATTCGGCGCAATTGCGATCGAGGGTTTCGACTTGCTCGCGCGACACCAAATCATCAATGCCGCGCAAGCGGTTCGTGGTGGGCACATTGTGATCGGGCACTGCCAACATGGCGCCCACGCGCCACGGTTTGCGATGCGCTAACCGCAAGCCTTCAAACGCCTGCGGGCTCGTGACCTCATGCACCAAATGCCGGTCGATATAGAGCAAAGCGGTGCCATCGTCTTGCTGGCGCACCACATGCGCATCAAAAATTTTATCAAAAAGTGTTTTACCGGCCATCACTGCCTCCGAACGGGAAGATGAATTTGAACGCTGTGCAGCATAGGTGGCTTTACTTAAAACCAAAAATAGAAATAATTCATTCAACCCATTCTTATTGGTTATAGATAAAACCATGAACCCTCTTGCGCTCGATCATCAGAACATCCTGGCTTTTTTAGCCGTGGCAGAAACCGGCTCTTTTTCTACCGCCGCCAGCAAACTCTTTATTACCCAACCGGCGGTGAGTAAGCGGATCGCCCTGCTTGAACAGCAACTTGGAATGGCTTTATTTGAGCGCCTAACGCGGCAAATTTCTCTAACCGAAGCGGGCGCTGCGTTGCTGCCCGCCGCGCGGCAAGTACGCCAAGCGCTGGAAGATTTTACCAGCGCCTCAATGCAAAATAATCGGCCACTCCAAGGGCGGCTCCCCATCGCGCTAAGCCACTATGCTGGCCTGCATTTATTGCCCGCCGCGCTCACCGCCTTTAGCATGCGCTACCCCGAGGTGCTGTTGGATTTGCAGTTTATGGATTCTGAGGCCGCTATTTTGGCCGTGGCACAAGGTACCGTGCGCTTGGCTTATGGCACGCTGGGTCAGGGGCAGGCTCAAAACCCACAAACCCACGTTACCCCGCTTTGGCGTGAACGCTTAGTTCCGCTGTGCGCCTTGAGGCATATTCATGAAAAAACATTAAATATTCATGAACTTGCCGCACGCTTACCTATTATTTTACCGGCCGCACAAACCAGCACGCGCCAATCCATCGATTGCTGGCTTATGGCGCAAGGTATCGCCGCCTTGGCGGTAATTGAAGTCAATCAGCTCGATTCAATCGCGCTTTTAGTGGCCACCGGCATTGGCTGGAGCGTGCTACCCGAAACGCTTCACAACCCGCAACTGGCTGTGATAACGACACCAAACATTCCCCCGCCCGAGCGCACCTTAGGTTTAATTACGCGGGCAAATAGCGCAACGCATCGACCAGATTCGGCCCACACCCCCGCACACGGCCCCAAGCTTTGCTCAAGCAATCACTTGGCCAATGCGTTTATCGAAACGGTGCACACCCACCTGCCCCCCACAAGTGCGGGGCAATAATCCCGCGCGGAGATAATCGCTGGGATAATAAAGCCCCCTTGGGCGCACGCGTTCGGTTAAAGAGTTCAGCGGCTCGGTGATACAATCCGCCCACTATTTTATTGCCGTGCCGCACAGGTACGGGCGCCATAACCACTTTACCTTGCCACGTGAGTGCCTCCACCATGCAGATTTTTTTCGGTAATGCCGCCGCTTCCGACTTCCGCCTCGCCAAAAAATTGAAATTAATTCAATCAGTTGCACCCAGCATCACGCATTTATCGGCGCGCTTTGTGCATTTTGCCGATCTGAACGCCGATATGCATTTAACGGATCACGAAACGCATCGGCTGGATGATCTGTTTGATTACGGCACGCCAATAGATTATTGGCCCGAGTCGGCGGTAAGCATTCTCGTCACACCGCGCCCAGGCACCCGTTCGCCTTGGTCGAGCAAAGCCACCGAGATTGTGCACATTTGTGGCATTAGCACCGTGGCACGAGTGGAACGCGGCATTGAATACGCACTGGTGGGGCTGGATAACCTGGATCGTGCAGGTCGTGAGGCCGCCACCGCGCTCTTGCATGACCGCATGACCGAAACCGTGTTCGAAGCGCTGCACACCTGCGAAGCGCTGTTTGCCCATCACGCCCCCGCGCCACTGGCACATATTCCTTTATTAGAACAAGGCAATGCAGCGCTTCATGCGGCCAATCATGAATTGGGGCTCGCACTTTCCGCCGAAGAAATCACCTATCTGGATGGCGCGTACCGCAGCCTTGGGCGCAACCCCACCGATATTGAGCTCATGATGTTCGCCCAAGCCAATTCTGAGCATTGTCGCCATAAAATTTTTAATGCCGATTGGGTTATTGATGGCGAAGCGCACGATATGTCGTTGTTTGCCATGATTCGCAACACGCATCAAAACAACCCGAAAGGCACCTTGAGTGCGTACAAAGATAACGCAGCAGTTATCGCCGGCTGGTCGGGCACGCGCTTTGCCGTCGATGTAGCCAGCGGAACCTACGGCCAAGTGGATGAACCCATTCATTTTTTAGCAAAAGTGGAAACCCATAATCACCCCACCGCCATCTCCCCCGACCCGGGTGCGGCCACGGGATCCGGCGGTGAGATTCGTGATGAAGGCGCCACCGGGCGCGGCGGCAAGCCCAAAGCCGGTTTAACCGGGTTTTCGGTATCCAATTTACGCATTCCCGGCCACGAGCAACCTTGGGAAGCGCTCGCCCCCACGGGCAAGCCCGATCGCATTGTTTCTGCACTCGATATTATGCTCGAAGGTCCGATTGGCGCCGCCGCCTTTAATAATGAATTTGGCCGCCCCGCGCTCACCGGCTATTTTCGCAGTTTCGAGATGCAACCCAAGCTAACCGATGGCAGCCACACCGCCGTGCGCGGCTACCACAAGCCCATCATGCTGGCCGGTGGCTTAGGCGCCATGCGCGCAGGCTTGGTTGAAAAAAATGCAATCGCCGCCGGTGATTTACTCATCGCACTCGGCGGGCCTGCCATGCAAATTGGTTTGGGTGGGGGCGCCGCTTCATCGCAAACCAGCGGCAGCAGTTCGGCTGCGCTCGATTTTGCCTCTGTGCAACGCGCCAACCCCGAAATGCAGCGCCGCGCGCAAGAGGTGATTGATCGCTGCATCGCGCTCGGGGATGCCAACCCGCTGGTATCCATTCATGATGTGGGTGCGGGGGGCTTATCCAACGCCTTCCCAGAGCTCGTGCACGATGCCGGCTTGGGCGGCGTGTTTAATTTACGCGCTATTCCCAACGATGAGCCCGGCATGTCGCCGCTCGCCATTTGGTGCAATGAATCGCAAGAGCGCTACGTCATGGCCATTCGCCCCGATAGCTTGGCGCTGTTCACCGCCTTGTGCGAACGCGAACGCGCGCCGTTTGCGGTGATTGGCACGGCCACGGCGGCGCAGCATTTATCGGTGGCCGATCCCCATTTCAATAACCTGCCAATCGATTTACCCATGCACACGCTGTTTGGCCACCCGCCCAAGATGCAGCGCAGCGCACACACCCACAACCCGCAGTACGCCGCGTTTGCAACCGAACACATCCGGCTGGATGACGCCTTGAATCGGGTGCTCAGCCTGCCCACGGTGGCCGATAAAAGTTTTCTGATTACCATTGGCGATCGCAGTGTGGGCGGCTTAACCGCGCGCGATCAAATGGTCGGCCCTTGGCAAGTGCCGGTGGCCGATTGCGCCGTCACCGCCACCGATTTTTATCACGATACCGGGGAAGCCATGGCCTTGGGCGAACGCGCGCCCATCGCCCTGCTGGATGCCCCCGCTTCTGCCCGCATGGCCATTGCCGAAGTGCTCACCAACTTGGCCTGCGCGCCCATCGCCTCAACCGCCGACATTAAATTATCCGCCAACTGGATGGCCGCCTGCGGTCATATCGGTGAAGATGCCGCGCTCTACGCCACGGTGAAAACCGTCGGCATGGAATTTTGCCCCGCGCTGGATATCGCCATCCCCGTTGGCAAAGATTCGCTCTCGATGAAAACCCGCTGGAGCGAGAACGGCGCAGCGCGTGAAGTAGTTTCCCCCGTGTCGCTCATCGTGACCGGCTTTGCCCCCGTGGGTAACATCAATGGCGTGGCCACGCCTCAAATGCAGCCGATTGCCGATTCGCACCTGCTGCTGATTGATTTAGGCTTGGGCAAAAATCGCTTAGGCGGTTCGGCTTTGGCGCAGGTTTATGGTGAAATCGGTCAAACCCCGCCGGATATCGCCCCCGCACCGCTTAAAGCCCTGTTCGATACCCTGCAATTACTCAACAGCTTAGGGCACATCGTGGCCTACCACGACCGCAGCGATGGCGGGCTCATCACCACCCTGCTTGAAATGGCCTTTGCCGGACATTGCGGCTTTAACGTGGATTGCGGCGCGCTCGGCGGCGATCTATTGGCGGGGCTGTTTTGCGAGGAAGTGGGCGCAGTGATTCAAGTGCGCGCGGCGGATCTCGCCTTCGTGCGGGAACAATTTGCCCGAGCAGGCTTAGGGGAAGCCCTCCACGATTTAGGCGCCCCCACCCTAGGCGACACCATCGCCTTGCGCTGGCAAGGCAAACCGATTTTTTCAGCCGAACGCCACGCGCTGCATCAAGTTTGGTCGAAAACGAGTTTCCTTATGGCCAGCCTGCGCGATAACCCCGCCTGCGCCGCCGAAGAATATGAGCGCCTGCCAGAGGTCACCGACCCCGGCTTAACCGCAACCAAAATCACCTTTGATGTGCGCGAGAACATTGCCGCACCGATGATTAATTCAGGGGTTCGCCCCAAAATCGCCATCCTGCGCGAGCAAGGTGTCAATGGCGAGATCGAAATGGCCGCCGCGTTTGATACCGCCGGCTTTACGGCAGTCGATGTGCATATGAGCGATTTGCTCGCCGGTCGCATCAATTTAACCGATATGCATGGCTTAGCCGCTTGCGGTGGGTTCTCTTACGGCGATGTGCTGGGCGCCGGTTCTGGCTGGGCGCATGCCATTCGCTACAATCCGCGCGTTTTTGATGCGTTTAGTGCGTTTTTCAACCGCAACGATACCTTTGCCTTAGGCGTGTGCAATGGCTGCCAAATGCTCTCGCAACTCCATGATTTAATTCCCGGTGCAGAAAGCTGGCCGCGTTTTGAACGTAATCAGTCCGAGCAATTTGAAGCCCGTTTATCGCTGGTTGAAATTCTACCCACCCCATCTATTTTATTTGCTGGCATGGCAGGTTCGATTCTACCGATCACGGTCGCCCACGGGGAAGGCCAAGTGCGTTACCGCAACCCAATGGATTCTGAAGAAGCCTTTAACACGCTGCGGTTTGTGGATGGCCAGGGCATCGCCACCGAGCACTACCCCGAAAATCCCAACGGGTCGATTTGGGGGCAAACCGGTTTTACCACCCCCGATGGCCGCTTTAACATTCTCATGCCCCACCCCGAGCGCGTGTGGCGCGCCAGCCAATTCTCGTGGAAACCCGAATCTTGGTCGCAAGGAGCGTTTGAGGATAAAAATGCGCCCGAAGGCCCGTGGCTGCGATTGTTCCGCAATGCGCGGCATTGGGTCGGTTAAGCCATAAATCATGCGCAACCTGCCTGCCCGTTGGGCACCACCGCCCGTGCTGGTTCTGATGCTGGGCTCCACGCTATGGGGCACCACGTGGATTTGGCTTAAGGCGATTGAAGGGTTGGGTATCGGGCCATTGCTCATTTCTGTGCTAGCCTATGGCGCGCAGTTTTTACTGGTGCTGCCTTGGGTTTTACCTCAGCTAATCAAGCGCTTGCGCCAACCCGGTCACACCCCGCTCGCTTGGCGCTGGCTGCTGCCTTTGGCATTGCTGAGCGGCATCTCGGGCGTGGGCTTTACCATCGCCATGGTGTATGGCGATGTGGTGCGCGCCATGTTGTTATTTTTCCTCATTCCCGCTTGGGGGGTAATTTTTGGCCGCATTTTTTTGGGCGAAGCACTCACCGCCGTTCGGCTGATCGCCGTTATCTTCGCCTTGGTGGGCGCAGCTGCGATTCTTGCCCCCGATCTTCGCTGGGAAAATCACTTGGGGTTTAGCTTAGCCGATGGGTCGGCCCTGATCGCGGGGCTCGCGCTGGCCGGTGCCAATGTGCTGTTCCGTTATTTGCAGGCAGAACCCATGCTGTTCAAGCTCTCCATCATGCAAATGGGCGCCGTATTATTCGGCTTAGGTGCGCTGGTTTTTTTCCCAGAGCCAATCGCCACGGGCTCCCTCAATGGGCTGATACAAAGCCTGCTTTATGGTGCCACCTTACTGCTGGGTGCCATGCTCGCCACCCAATACGCGGTCGAGCGCTTGCCTTCTGGCCGCTCGGCGGTGCTCATGACTTTAGAGCTGGTGGTGGCCAGCCTCACCGCCATCTGGATTGGCCACGAACAACCCGGGCTATGGGTTTGGATCGGCGGCGGCTTGATTCTTGCGGCGGCGCTTTTAGAGGCCACAAGCCAACAACCGCAGCCCGCCACTGGCTTAACCCCGCATCCAGAGCACCCGAGCTAAGCCAATGACCGAGGCCACCCCCCAAGGGCTAAACCCCCAACAAGCCGCTGCCGTGCGCCATCTCGACACCCCCCTGCTGGTGCTGGCGGGCGCCGGTTCGGGCAAAACGCGGGTCATTACCGAAAAAATCGTTTATCTCATTGAAAAAAAAGGCATACCCGCGCGCAGCATTTTTGCCGTCACCTTCACCAACAAGGCCGCCAAAGAAATGGTGGCACGCACCACCGAGCGCCTCGCCCCAGCGCAACGGCGCGGCCTCGCCATTTCCACCTTTCACACCTTGGGTTTAAATTTTATTCGGCGAGAATTTGCCGCCATGGGCTTGCGCGCGGGCTTTACAGTGCTGGATGCCGACGACAGCCTAGCCCTATTCAAATCGCTGATTAATCACAGTGAATACAAAGACATCATCGAGCCCAAGGCCGCACAATGGCAAATCTCGCAATGGAAAAATGACCTACGCGCACCGCAAACCTGCATTGAACAAGCCATAGATGAAGAAACCCGCGCACTGGCCGGGCTATTCGATCAATACCAACGCCAGCTGGCCGCCTGCAACGCGCTCGATTTTGATGATCTGATTGGCCGCCCGGTTGAGCTCTTGCAAACCGATGCCACCGTGCGAGAACGCTGGCAAGCCCGCGTGCGTTACTTGCTGGTGGATGAATATCAAGACACCAACACCACCCAATATGAGCTCGTGCGGTTATTGGTAGGCAAAATCGGCGCGCTCACCGCTGTGGGGGATGACCATCAATCCATCTATGCGTGGCGCGGCGCCAGGCCAGAGAACTTAAACCGCCTTGCGGTCGATTTCCCCAATTTAGCGCGCATCAAGCTCGAACAAAACTACCGCTCAGTCAACAGCGTGCTGCAAGCGGCCAACCACCTAATTGCCCAAGACACCACCACCGAATCCAAGCAACTCTGGAGCGACATCGGCCCCGGTGAGCCGCATCGCGTGATTATATGCGCCACCGCCGAAGATGAAGCCGAACGCATCGCCACCGAAATTTTGCATCGACATTTTCGCGCCCAAACCGAATACCGTGATTTTGCCGTGCTGTATCGCGGCAATCATCAAGCAAGGCTGATCGAGCAGGCACTGCGCAAGCTCAATATTCCGTATAGCCTCACCGGCGGGCAATCGTTCTTCGAGCGCGCGGAAATCAAAGATGCGATGAGCTACTTAAAACTCCTCGTCAACCCCGATGACGATGCCGCCTTTTTACGCGTTATTAACACCCCGCGCCGTGAAATTGGCCCCACCACCATCGAAAAATTGGGTGGTTATGCACGCGAACGCCGCAGCTCGCTGTTTACCGCCGCCCGCTCCATCGGCATTCAAACCGTGCTCGAACCGCGCGCAGCCGAGCGCTTAAGCCGCTTTTGCGATTGGCTGGATGGCCTGCGCCGCGCCCCCAGCACTGATGCAATCGGCGTGATTCGCCAAGTCTTCAACGCCATCGACTACCCAAGTTACCTGCGCGAGCAAGAAGCCACGCCCAAAGCCGCCGACCGACGCTGGCAAAATGTAGAAGAATGGCTCGACTGGCTCGCCAAAATCAGTACCGATAGCGCCGAAGGCGGCGAAGCAATGGACCTGCCCGCCCTCGCCCAGCGCATGACCCTGCTCGGCATTCTCGATCAGCAAACCCGCGAAAAAGACAGCAACGCCGTAGCGCTGCTCACACTCCATGCCGCCAAGGGGCTGGAATTCGGCCATGTGTTCATGGCGGGGATGGAAGAAGAAATCCTGCCGCACCGCGATTGCGTAGATGATGAACGCTTAAGCGAAGAGCGCCGCCTGTGCTTTGTCGGCATCACCCGCGCCCGTCTCAGCCTCACCTTCACCCTCACCAAACGCCGCCGCCGGTATGGCGAATGGAAAGACACCGCCCCCAGCCGTTTTCTTGATGACATCCCCGCGAGCCTGCTGCAATGGCAAGGCGAAGGCATCGAACAACCCAAAGCCGTCACCCAAGCCCAAGGGCGAGAGCATCTGGCCAGTATTCGGGCGATGTTGGGGAAGTAAGGGGAGTATTTATGAGCG
>DZCK01000154.1 GCA_022730245.1 Halothiobacillus neapolitanus | reverse complement strand
TCCCCAACCCCTCCCCACAAGGGGGAGGGGCTAAAAAGGCGCTTCGCCTCCGCAGGGAGGGGCTAAAAAGGCGCTTCGCTTTCACTGGGGTGGGCTTTGATTCACCCCCCTGCACAGGGCGCGAAGCCTTTTAACTCCCTCCCCTCCACAGGGCGCGAAGCCTTTAACTCCCTCCCCCTTCATGGGGGAGGGTTGGGGTGGGGGTGTGAATTGGGCACCGGCGCTTAACGTTACCCCCTCCCCAACCCCTCCCCACAAGGGGGAGGGGCTAAAAAGGCGCTTCGCCTCCGCAGGGAGGGGCTAAAAAGGCGCGTCACTTTGTGACATTTCTGCCAAGGTGGCGGCGAGGTTGGGGTAGCGCGGTTGCCAATTTAGGGCTTGCTGGATGGCGCTGGCGTCGATGCGTTTGGATTCACTTAAAAACTCGCGCGCCATGGGGCTGGCTTGGGCGAGTATTTCGGCAAACGGCAGGCAAGGCGGGGGCGGTAGGCCAAAATGGGCGGCGGTGGCGAGATAGAGCTCGCTCATGGGGCGCGGGGTGTTATCGCTGATGTTAAAGAGGCCGGTGACGGGGGTGTTGGCTTCACTGCGGGCGATAAGCGCGGTGATGATGAAGGCTAAATCTTCGGCGTGGATGCGGTTGCTCCACGGGGATTGTTCTGGGCACACAATTGGTGCGCGGGCTTTGATGCGCTCTATCGGCAGGCGATCGGCGGCGTAGATGCCGGTGATGCGCAACACACTTAAAGGGCTATGGCGCGCGGCGCACCAACGGGTGAATTGCGCTTCGGCATGCAGCCTGCGCCGCCCGCGATCGTGCGCGGGGCTTGGGGGCGTGGCTTCGGTTATAAAGCCGCCGCCGTGATCGCCATAGACGCCGGTGGTGCTGGCGTAGATAACGGCGCGCGGCGCGGGCTGATTGGCCATAAGGCTTAGCCAGTGGGCAACCCGGGTATCGTGCACGCCGGTGGCAGGCGGCGGGGCAAAATACAGCCAAATGGCACTGGCGGGCAATTCGGGCAAGGGGCTTGGGGCATCTAAATCAATCATAAGGCCGTGCCATAAGCCGGCATGTTGCGGCGGGCGCGGGGCGGGTTTGCGTGCCAGCGCATAAATTGCGCGCGCCGGATGGCGGCTTGCTACGCGGGCGGCTATATCGCCATAGCCTATGAGGATGAGGGCAGCGGGCGGCATGTGGGTTATTGCTGCGCCAGCGGCGTTGCATCCGGCAAATGCGTTTGGCAATAGGCCATAAGCCGGTTGGCCATGTGCTCTAGCATGGGGATGGATTGGGTGATTGCTTCAAAATATTGAGCTTGGGCGACGGGATCAATGTCGTTTTCATGTGCGCCGATATTGCGCAGTAGGCGTAAATTTTGCCACTGTGAACGCGCTTCAATAACGCCAACTTTTTCCATAAAAGATAAAACTTGAACAAAGGGTTCGGCGGGTTCGGCCTGAAGGAGCGCTACTTGCTTCATGGTGGCGGCTAGGGTGTCTTGCAATTTCCCAAAACGCTCGTTGAGGGCAGCCAGCACTTCAAGCGCCGCATCATCGAGGTTTTCGGTACTATTTAGGGGCATACGCACTCGGCTTAAGGTGTAGTGCAGGCCTCGGCGGATTTTTTCAAGCGCGCTGAGCCTTTGCGCCAAAAGCTGGATTTGCTGTTCGCGCAGCTGGCTGAGTTTCATAAGGCGATACCGGTGGCTTGGGCGATGGCGGCAATGGGCTTTCGGGGCTGGTCGCGGGTGTGAATAATGAGATCAACCGGCAGCTGGGTGGCTTCTTCTAATATTCGCATTAGCTCTGCCCGTGCCAACAGGGGCAGCGGGTGCTGGGTTTCAAAATATAAATCCAGATCACCACCCCGCCGCGCATCATCCACGCGTGAGCCAAAAAGTCGAATTTGAGTGGCATCCGCGCATTGCGCCCGGATGATTTTGATGATTTGCTCGGCTTGGCTCTGGCTAATTCTCATGGGGCGCTCGGCATAATTCCTTTCGATTACAACGGGACTTTAGCAGGCTAATTTAATGGTTGCGCTGCACGGCGGCATCGGCCAGGGCGATAAGGGCGGTTTTGTAGGGGCTTTCGGGCAGACTGCTAATCGATTTTTTGGCAAGATCGGCTTGATGCTGGGCTTGCGCGGTGGTGTGGGCGAGCGCGCCGGTGTGCTGGATGGCGGCAATGATTTCGCCCATGAAGCCCGCATCTTGCGTGGTAATGGCGCGGCGAATGAGCTCTCGCGTGGCGGCATCGCCGCGTTGCATGGCGATAATGAGCGGTAAGGTGGGCTTGCCTTCGCTTAGATCATCGCCCACATGTTTGCCGGTGTGGGCTTCATCGCCGGTGTAATCGAGCACATCATCAATTAATTGGAACGCGGTGCCTAAATGCAAGCCATAGGCGGCCATGGCTTGCTCTACGGCGGGGGGCTGCTTGGCTAACACGGCGGTCAACTGGGTGGCGGCTTCAAATAGGGTGGCGGTTTTACGCACAATCACGTCTAAATAGCGCGCTTCATCCACATCGGGGTCGCCCATGTTCATGAGTTGCAACACTTCGCCCTCGGCAATGCGATTGGTGGCGGCGGCTAAAATGGCCATAACACGCGGCTCTTGCACTTCAACCATCATTTCAAACGCGCGGGAATACAAAAAATCGCCCGTGAGCACGGAGGCGGCATTACCAAACAAGGCATTGGCGGTATCGCGCCCCCGGCGCAGGGTAGATTCATCCACGACATCATCATGCAGCAAGGTGGCGGTGTGGATAAGCTCGACCACGGCGGCCATTTGCGCCGCCCACGGCGAGGGTTCACCCAAGGCACGCGCCGCCAACACCAGCACCATGGGCCGAAAGCGCTTACCGCCCGCATGGATAATGTAGGCCGAAAGCTGATTGATAAGCGCCACATCGGAGGCGAGCTTGGTTTGGATGACGGCATCCACGGCGGCCATGTCGTGCGCGGCAAGGTGGCGGATGTGATCGACGGTCATGTGGGGCATAGGGCAAGCTTCGTTTGGGGCATGAGTGCCGTGAATTAATTATGTAGGTAAGGATAATGCACCACGCACCGAGATAGGCAATGCAGGGCAGAAAATTTGTGATTACTTGCGCCCAAGAGCCTGCTTTTTCTTGGGGCGGGGCTGGGACGGGGCTACGTTAAATGCCCGTGCTTAATTTACACCCCCACCCCAACCCTCCCCCGTAAAGGGGGAGGGAGCGAAGAAACCGACTCGTCGGGGCGTGTTGCCCCACAAGCCTGGGAGGAGGCATGTTGCCCCGCGACCTTGGGCAGTGTGCGTGTTGCCCCACAACCTTGGGCGGGGGCTTTTTTAGCC
>DZCK01000153.1 GCA_022730245.1 Halothiobacillus neapolitanus | reverse complement strand
GGCTAACCTTGCGCCAGCTACGGTATCGGTTAGCGAAATGGGGCGTGGATTCTTAGAAATCTCTGAGATTAATTTGCAAACAACAGCTTGAGCGATTGCTTGCCGTGAGGCGCCGCGACCTTACCCGCGAATCAAGGTGCCTACGCCCTTATCGGTGAGCAGCTCCAGCAGCACGGCATGGGGCACGCGGCCATCAATAATTTGCACGGTTTTCACGCCGCCACGCACCGCATCCAGCGCAAAGTCGATTTTGGGCAGCATGCCGCCGTAGATGGTGCCATTTTCAATCAAAGCCTCCACATCGCGGGCGGATAACCCCGTGAGCAGCTTGCCTTCTTTGTCGAGCACGCCCGAGGTGTTGGTAAGCAGCAAGAGTTTTTCAGCCCCCAGCACTTGGGCGATTTTGCTTGCCACCACATCGGCATTGATGTTGTACGCCTCGCCATCTTCCCCCACGCCAATCGGCGCAATCACGGGGATAAAGTCTTTCTTTTCAAGCACTTTTAAGATGGAAGGGTCGATGCTGGCTACCTCGCCGACATGCCCTAAATCAATGAGTTCCGGTTCGAGCATGGTTTCGGTTTGGTGCGTCATTTTGAGTTTGCGCGCCCGCACCAAACCGGCATCTCGCCCGGTTAAGCCCACGGCACGACCCCCGTGGCGGTTAATTAGGGCGACAATGTCTTTGTTCACAAGCCCGCCCAGCACCATTTGCACCACATCCATGGTTTCACGATCGGTGACGCGCATGCCTTGAATAAATTCGCCTTGCTTGCCGAGTTTTTCCAGCAAGTTGTTAATTTGCGGGCCGCCGCCATGCACCACGACCGGATCAATGCCCATCTGCTTGAGCAGCACAATATCGCGCGCGAAGGCATCTTGCAGCGCCTCATCGATCATGGCATTGCCGCCAAACTTAATGACGATGGTTTTATCAAATAGCCGCTGAATATAGGGTAGGGCTTCCATTAAAACTTCAGCGGTGATGTTCGGGGCATAACTCATAGCGGGGTTCCTTGAATTGAGGTGAAGTTAAAACGGTGTAAAGCGACATAAAATTAGGCGCGGCCCGTATGGCCAAAGCCGCCGGTGCCTCGGTGGCTGGGGCTGAACTCATCAACGGCCTCAAACGCCACCTGCACCACCGGCACCACCACCAGCTGGGCGATGCGCTCGCCAATTTCAATGGTGAACGGGGTTTGGCTGCGGTTCCACACCGAAACAAACAACTGGCCTTGGTAATCGGAATCAATCAGCCCCACTAAATTACCGAGCACAATGCCGTGCTTATGCCCCAGCCCCGAGCGCGGCAAAATCATCGCCGCCAAGCCGGGATCGCTGATGTGCATGGCCATGCCGGTGGGGATGAGCTCCGTTTGGCCGGGCTGCAAGGTTAAGGGCGCATCCAAGCAGGCGCGTAAATCTAAGCCCGCCGAGCCCGCCGTGGCGTAATCGGGGCGGGGGATGCTGTGGCCTAAACGGGCATCCAGCCATTTAACTTCAATGTGGTGCATTTTTAACCCTGTTCAATAATTTTATTCATTAATTCAACTAATTGTGTGGCAAGAACGGCCTTGTCGCTGCGCTCAAAAACTTGCTCGCCCCCCGCCCAAATCGCCGTGATGGCGTTATCGGGTTGATCGAAACCCAAATTTTCCCCGACTTGATTCGCGCAAATCAAATCCATGCCCTTGGCCATACGCTTTTGGCTGGCATAGTGCCTAAGCTGCTCGGTTTCGGCGGCAAAGCCCACCACAAACGGCTTGGGGCTGCGTTGCGCCACGCTGTGAATAATATCGGGATTTTTAACGAGGGTGAGGGTGAGCGTATCGGCAGCGGCGGTTTTTTTGATTTTTTGCACGGCGGGTTCTGCCACGCGGTAATCCGCCACCGCTGCCGCGCCAATAAATACATCTATTTGCGCGATGTCCATCATGGCCGCGTGCATATCCAGCGCGGTTTGCACGTTTACGCGGGCAACCCCAGCGGGCGTAGCCAGTGCATTCGGGCCACAAATTAGGGTGACTGTGGCACCGGCGGCTTGCGCGGCAGCGGCAAGCGCAAAGCCCATTTTCCCCGATGAGCGATTGGCGATAAAACGCACCGGATCAATCGGTTCTTGCGTGCCGCCCGCCGTAATCACCACCCGCTTGCCGCGCCAGTTCACGCTGGGATTCGGTGCAAGCAATTGCGCGGCGAGGATTTCAGGTTCCACCATCCGCCCCGCGCCCACCTCGCCACAAGCCTGACTGCCCGAAGCGGGGCCAATCACCCGCACCCCACGCGCGGTGAGTGTGGCAAGGTTGGCCTGCACGGCCGGATGTGCCCACATTTGCCGGTTCATGGCGGGCGCGATGGTCACCGGCGCGGTGGTTGCTAAAATCAACGTCGTGAGCAAATCGTTCGCCATGCCTTGCGCCATGCGCGCCAATACATCCGCCGAGGCGGGCGCGATGATGACCTGATCGGCCCAGCGTGCCAGCGCGATATGATCCATACCCGCCTCGGCTTCGGCATCAAATAAGCTTGCGCGCACCGGCGCGCCGGATACCGCCTGCAAGCTGAGCGGGGTAACAAATTGAGCCGCCGCCTCGGTGAGCACCACGCGCACCTCGCACCCCGCCTCGCGCAATCGCCGCACCAAGGTGATTGCTTTGTAGGCCGCAATACCGCCGCTTATTCCAACCAAAATTCGCATGGGCTGCCTGCCTCGAAACCAAACCGTTTAAGATGGGCGCTAGTGTATCAGCCCCATCCTAAAACAGGCCGCACCTCATGCCTCAAACGCCCGCCCAACCACCTGCCGCACCACCCCACAATGCGCCTAATGACGCACCCGTCAAACCCAAAAAGCGCCGCCGCTGGCTATGGCTAATAGAGCTTGCCGTATTTATCGGGATATTTTGGGCAGTGCGCGCCTACATGGCGCCGCAGGTGCCCGCGCAATTTACCCAGCACGCCTTGCCCGCCATCACCGCGCCCACAGTCGATGGCGGCGCCGCGACCATAGCCGCGAACGGCAAACCCACTTTGATCGTATTTTGGGCGACCTGGTGCGGCGTGTGCCATGTCGAGCTGCCGTGGTTAAATCAACTCGCCAAAACTGAGCCGATTTATACCATCGCCCTGCAATCGGGCAGCGCCGATACGGTGCGGGCGTATCTGGCTAAAAATGGGTTGAACCACTTAACGGTCATCAACGACCCCGATGGCCAAATCGCCAAACAATTTGGCGTGGGCGTCACCCCGACCTTGTTTTTTCTCGGCCCCGATGGCCGCATCGCCATGGCGGAAACGGGCATTACCAGCCCTTGGGGCATTCGCCTGCGGCTGTGGTGGCTGGGGC
>DZCK01000030.1 GCA_022730245.1 Halothiobacillus neapolitanus | reverse complement strand
CCGGCGTTTATGCGCCGGCTTTTTTATTGCACCGAGGTCGGCATTTAAATCTAAAAATTATCCATTAATTTTGTGATATTTCACCATGAGCTCATCGTGCGTCTCTTTATTATCTGGATCAAGCGGGATGCAATCGACAGGGCATACCTCCACACACTGTGGCGTATCGTAATGCCCCACACATTCAGTGCATAAATTAGGGTCAATGATATAAATTTCAGGCCCTTGCGAAATAGCGCCATTCGGGCATTCCGGCTCACACACATCGCAGTTGATACATTCATCGGTAATCAATAGAGACATAAAAAATCCTCAAAGTCAGCCTGTTTGCAGAACAGAATGGGTAAAATTAGTGATGCAAATTTAGCACAAATTTGCACGGATTAACGCGATTTAAGTCGGTTTAAAACGGTCTTTGAGCGCAATGGCCACATGCTTAGGGACAAAAGTTGCCACATTGCCATGAAGCCTAGCCAGTTCCCGCACGATACTTGAGGAGACAAAACCGAGATCTTCAGTCGGCGATAAAAAAACGGTTTCAATCTCGGGCACTAAGCGCCGGTTGACTGCCGCCATTTGAATTTCAAATTCAAAATCCGAGACGGCACGCAAGCCTCGAACAATGGCATGGGCTTGTTGTTCACGGACAAAATCAACTAATAAGCCGTCAAAAGATAACACGCGAATGCGCGGGTAATCGCGTACCGCGTGCCGAGCAAGGGCGGTGCGTTCAACTAAATCAAATAAAGGGGTTTTACTCGAAGCCGCCGCGACAGCAATAATCACTTCATCAAACAATCGGGTAGCCCGATGAGCCACATCGATATGCCCAAGGGTGATGGGATCAAACGTACCCGGATAAATGGCGCGTTTCATAGGCTTAATGCACCAACATATTAATGCCGAACACCACTAACACCACGGCGAATACCCGCTTTAATGTTTTAGCCGGTAATTTATGGGTTAAGTTTGCGCCAATCGGGGCAAAAAATAAGCTGGGAATAACGATGCCTAATAAGGCAGGTAAATAGATATAACCCAATGACCAGGCGGGTAAATTAGGTGCATTCCATCCCGTTATGACATAACCCGCCGCGCCGGCCAATGCGGTGGGTAAGCCGATGGCCGCGCTGGTGGCAATGGCGTTTCGAGCCGCCACATTACACCACATAAAAAAGGGTGTGGTGAGCGCGCCGCCGCCCATGCCCATAATGCTACCCACCGCCCCCACGCCCAAGCCTAAGCCATTTAAGCCAATCGTGCTGGGTAAGTTGCGGTTCGCAGCGGGTTGTTTGCCAAATGCCATGTTAATGGCCAGCAGAATTTCTAACACGCCGAAGATTTTTTTCAGAATATCGCCCGGTAAATAATGCGCAACCGAGGCGCCAAGCGCAGAACCCAAAATAATACCCGGCGCGATTTTGCCAAATAATGGCCACAGTACGCCGCCATGCTTATGGTGGGTGTAAATGGATGCAAGCGATGAAAACATGATGGTGGCAAGCGAGGTGCCAATCGCGAGATGCACGAGGCTACCCGTATCTTGCAAGCCAATGAGGGGAAATAAGATGAGCAAAATGGGCACAACCACTAAGCCGCCGCCAATGCCGAGCAAGCCTGCAATTAAGCCAGAAAAAATGCCGAGTAGTATAAAAACGCCATATTCGATCACGATGGGGCTGCGCTCAGGTTGAAGAAGTTTAAAGTCGGAGGTAAACAATAGCCCTCTTTAGAATTTTTTTATAATGAATCATATTTATGAATGGCAAGGGCGTGTTAATTCAACCCGCCCCGTTATTCAAAAAGTACGCAATCTTAACTTCGCTTTTTGGGCGGCAGCAAATCGGTAATGGTGCCCTCAGCCATTTCGGCGGCAAAGCCTAAGGTTTCCGATAAGGTGGGGTGTGGGTGGATGGTTAAGGCAATATCTTGCATATCGGCGCCCATTTCCATTGCCAAAACCGCCTCAGCAATCAGTTCGCCTGCGTTTGGCCCCACCATGCCCACGCCCAAAAGTCGGTGGGTTTTGGTGCAAAACATTGCCTTGGTTAAGCCTTCATCGCGCCCAATGCTCAGCGAGCGCCCTGATGCGGCCCATGGGAACGCACCTTTTTCGTATTCGATGCCTTCGGCTTTAAGCTCATCTTCGGTTTTGCCAGCCCAAGCGATTTCGGGATCGGTGTAGGCAACCCCCGGAATGCTCATGGGCGTAAATGCCGATGCCATGCCACAAATCACTTCAGCCGCCACTTTGCCTTCATGCACGGCTTTATGCGCCAACATAGGCTGGCCTATGATGTCGCCAATGGCATAAATATGCGGCACATTGGTTTGTAATCGTGCATCGGCGGGGATAAAGCCGCGCTCGTTCACGAGCACACCCGCCGCTTCAGCATTGACTTTTCGGCCATTGGGCGTGCGGCCCACGGCAACAAGAATTTTATCGAATCGATCGGTGGCGGGTACGCCTTTGCCTTCAAAATGCACTTCCAGCCCTTCGGGCGAGGCGGTGACGGCGGTGACTTTACTGCCTAAATAGATGGCTTCGTACCGTTTTTTGATGTCTTTGAGTAGTGGGCGCACGAGGTCTTTGTCGGCTCCGGGGATAATGCTATCGGCCAGCTCCACAAGCGTGATTTTTGTGCCGAGGGCGGCGTAAACTTGCGCCATTTCAAGCCCGATAATGCCGCCGCCAATGACCAGCATGCGTTGGGGGATGTCGGCTAAATCGAGCGCACCAGTTGAATCAATGACGCGCGGGTCATCGTGCGGAATAAACGGCAGTTTTACCGGCTGCGAGCCGGCCGCAATAACCGCATTGATAAACTCAACGGTTTTTTGCGCCCCATCGGCTGCGGTGATGCGCACTTGGTGCGGGTTGATAAACTCGCCAACGCCATGCAATACGGTGACTTTACGCTGTTTTGCGAGCTGAGTTAAACCGCTGGTGAGTTTGTTAATAACCCCGTTTTTAAAATTGCGCAGGCCGGCTAAATCAATAGTTGGCTCGGCAAAGGTAATGCCGTGGCTGCTCATCGCGCGGGTTTCATTCAAAATAGCAGAAACATGCAGCAGGGCTTTGGAGGGAATGCAGCCGACATTGAGGCAGACGCCGCCTATTTTCTCAAAGCGCTCGATTAAGATGACATTTTTGCCTAAATCGGCAGCCCGAAAGGCTGCGGTGTAGCCCCCAGGGCCGGCACCTAATACGAGCACATCGCACGCATAATCCGCCGTCTGTGCCGACTTGATGCTGGCCTGCGGGACAGGGCTCGGCTGAGATGGTGCGACTTGGCTCGGAGTTTTGGTGTTATTCGCTGCGGCATCAATGGGGGCGTTAGCGGGTTCTGCGCCGGATGAATCGGCAATTTCGAGTGTGGCGATTGGGTCGCCTTTGCTGATCTTGTCGCCAATTTTTACGAGTAATTCAATAATTTTCCCCGCTTTGGGCGCGGGGATTTCCATCGTGGCTTTGTCTGATTCAAGGGTAAGGAGCGAGGTTTCGGCCTCAATGGTTTGGCCGATACTAATAAGTACCTCAATAATTTCGAGCTGCTCAAAATTACCGATGTCGGGCAGGGTAAGGGTTTCAATGGTTGCCATAGTGTGCTCGCTTTTTACAGAATCAATTCACGCAGATCAGAGAGAACGCCGGAGAGTGCACTGATAAATCGTGCCCCTTGCGCCCCATCAATCACGCGATGGTCGTAAGAAAGCGCCAGTGGTAGCATCAGGCGCGGCACAAAATTGCTGCCATCCCACACGGGGCTCATCTTGGCGCGGGAAACCCCTAAAATCGCCACTTCAGGGCCATTAACAATGGGGGTGAACTGGGTGCCACCAATGCCGCCCAAGCTTGAAATTGAGAAGCATCCGCCCGACATATCCTCGGGGGTGAGTTTGCCTTCTCGCGCCCGGGTGCCAACGGCGGTGAGTTCTTTGGATAATTCAAACAGGCCTTTTTGATCGACATCACGAATGACCGGCACCACCAATCCATTCGGCGTATCGACCGCCACACCAATATGAATGTATTTTTTGAGAATTAAATTTTCACCGCTGGCATCCAGCGAGGCATTAAATTTGGGCATATCGCCCAGCACCCGTGCGACTGCTTTCATAATAAATACAAGCGGGGTGAGCTTGATGCCCGCTTTTTCGGCGCGCGCTTTGAGCGAAACTCGGAATGCTTCCAGTTCGGTGATGTCGGTTTCATCAAACTGGGTGACGTGCGGAATATTGAGCCAGCAACTGGTTAAATGCTTGCCCGAGCGTTTTTGAATGCGCGAAAGCGGCACGGTTTCAATGGCACCAAATTGAGCGAAGTCAATACTGGGCAGCGGCGCAATGGCGCTGCCACCGCTGGCCGGTGCCGAACGGTTGTCGGGCTGGGTGAGTGCCGCTTTAACAAAAGCGGTTACATCGGTTTGTTGAATGCGTGATTTAACCCCTGTGCCGGATACGAGAGATAAATCGACCCCAAGTGCGCGCGCAAAAGCGCGCACCGACGGGCTGGCATGAAAGGTCGCCCCGGCACTGGGTGCATTAATGGGGTAGGTTTGCGATTTATTTTGGGCGGGGGGGGCAACCGAGTTGGGCGCAGCTTTCGTGGGCGGTGTTGGCGCAGGCACTGAAGCTGGTTCCTGCGCTGGGGCAGTTGGCGGCGCTGCCTTTGCTGTGGGCTCGATGGCAATGGCGGCTGCGGCGTCATTGACTTCTAGCTCAACGATCGCATCGCCAATGTTGAGTTTGTCATCGGTTTTTACCAACACTTTGCGCACAATGCCAGCAAACGGCGCTGGGATTTCCATCGTGGCTTTATCCGATTCAAGCGTGATGAGCGATTGCTCCGCCGAAACCTGATCGCCAACCGAAACGAGCACTTCGATGACGGGGAGATCTTTAAAATTACCAATATCCGGCAGCGGGATTAATTTCACGGTCATGCGTGCGCTCCATAAGTTTGCAGCAAACCCGCCGGTATTACGCGGCGGGCAAGGTTTTTTAGTCAACCAATTAACGGGTAATGGGCATGCCCAACTCAGGGTTGATGTCGTATTGTTTGATCGCTTGCGTGACAATCGACGCGGCAATGGTGCCCTCATCGGCCAGCGCTTTGAGTGCGGTAATCACGATATTGACGGCATCGACTTCAAAGAATTTACGCAGCGCCGCGCGCGTGTCCGATCGCCCGAAGCCATCGGTGCCGAGCGTGACATATCGGCGCGGCATGAACGAGCGCACTTGCTCGGTATACAGGTGAATGTAATCGGTGGCCGCAATAATAGGCCCCGTGGTGGGTGCTAATGTGGCCGTCACATAAGGCACTTTGGCCGGCGCCTCGGGGTGCAGGCGGTTTTCACGTTGGCAGGCCTGACCATCACGCGCCAGCTCGCTAAAGCTCGGTGCCGACCACACATCGGCGGCCACTTGCCAATCGGCCGCCAGCATCTCGGCTGCTTTTTCTACTTCCCGCAGAATGGTGCCAGAGCCTAGCAACTGCACGCGCGCGCTGTGTTTGGCGGTTGATTTTTTGAAGGGGTATAAGCCACGCAGAATGCCTTCTTCAATCTCGCCTTGGGGATCTTCCGGCATGGCAGGGTGCGGATAATTTTCGTTCATCGCCGTGATGTAATAAAACACATCATGCTTATCGGTGAACATTTCTTTTAAGCCGGCGCGGATGATAACGGCCATCTCAAAGCCGTAAGTAGGGTCATAGGCTTTGCAGTTTGGCACGGCGCTGAAAAACACGAGGTTATGACCATCTTGATGTTGCAGGCCTTCCCCTTCAAGTGTGGTGCGCCCTGCGGTGCCGCCAATAATAAACCCGCGCGCGCGCATATCGCCGCCGAGCCAAACCAAATCCCCCACGCGCTGATAACCGAACATGGAGTAGTAGATATAAAACGGGATCATCGCCTCGCCGTAATTGGCATAAGCGGTTGCCGCTGCCAGCCACGAGGACATGGAACCGGCTTCGTTGATGCCTTCTTGCAGCACTTGGCCATTGGTGGCCTGCTTGTACCATGAGACCTGATCGGCATCGACTGGCTCGTAGAGTTGGCCTGCGGGGTCATAAATGCCCACTTGCCGGAACAAGCCTTCCAAGCCAAAGGTGCGCGCTTCATCGGGGATGATGGGTACTACGCGTTTGCCCAGGGCTTTATCGCGTAAAATAATGGCTAAAATGCGGCCAAACAGCATGGTTGATGACATTTCACGATCCGCCGTGCCTTTGAGAATCATCTCGAAGGCTGACAGCGGCGGCGTAGGCAACGCTGCGGCGCGATCAACTCGGCTGGGTAAATATCCACCCAACGCGGCACGGCGTTCGTGCATATATTTAATGAGCTCGTGGCTGTCGTCTGGCTTGTAAAAAGGCACATCGTTTTCTAATTGCGCATCAGAGATGGGTAAGCCGAAGCGATCGCGGAAATATTTAAGGCCGTCAATATCGAGTTTTTTCTGGTTGTGCGCGGTCATCGCGCCTTCGCCAAAGGGCCCCATACCGTAACCTTTAACGGTTTTGGCGATGATGACGGTGGGTTGGCCTGTGTGCTCTGTGGCGGTTTTATAGGCTGCGTACATTTTGCGCGGGCTGTGGCCGCCGCGCGTTAACGCAAAAATTTCGTCATCGGTCATGTTTTGCACCAGCGCCCGAGTTTCGGGGTAGGCACCAAAGAAATTCTCGCGCACAAAGGCGCCATCTTTGGCCTTGTATGCTTGATACTCCCCGTCCACGACTTCCATCATGCGTTGCATGAGTTTGCCAGAAGTGTCTTTTTGCAAGAGCTCATCCCAGCCCGGTCCCCAGATCACTTTAATAACGTTCCAGCCCGCGCCCCGGAACGTGCCTTCCAGTTCTTGGATGATTTTGCCATTACCGCGCACCGGCCCATCTAGGCGCTGCAAGTTGGCATTAATGACAAACACGAGGTTGTCGAGTTTTTCGCGCACCGCCAAACCAATCGCGCCTGTGGATTCGGGCTCGTCCATCTCGCCATCACCCAAAAATGCCCATACCTTACGGCTGGCCATGGGCGATAAGCCGCGTGCGTCCATGTATTTCATGAAGCGGGCTTGGTAAATCGCCATTAACGGCCCCAAGCCCATAGAAACGGTAGGGAATTGCCAAAATTCGGGCATTAACCAAGGATGAGGATAAGAGGACAAGCCTGTTTGGTGGGCTTCTTGACGGAAGTTTTTGAGTTGATCTTCTGTGATGCGGCCTTCAAGAAAGGCGCGCGCATACATGCCCGGCGCCGTGTGACCTTGAAAAAACACCATATCCGCGCCTTCGGGATGATCGTGACCTTTAAAGAAATGGTTAAAACCCACTTCATACATCGTGGCGCTGGATTGGAAGCTCGCAATATGCCCACCCACTGAGGTGTGTTTGTTCGCTCGGGCGACCATCGCCATCGCATTCCAACGAATCAGCGCACGCAGGCGCTGCTCCATTTGCCGATCGCCGGGGAAAGGTGGCTCATGTTCAAGTGGAATGGTATTGATATAAGGCGTTGTTGCCGAATAAGGGGTGTCGATACCGTGTTTGCGCGCCGCCTCAATTAAGCTACCAATCAAATGTTGGGCTTTTTCCGTGCCTTCAAAGGCAACCACCGCTTCAAGGGCATCCAGCCATTCGCGGGTTTCTTGCGGATCATGATCTTGAAATACAGTCACGGAGTGGCTCCTTTTTAAACATAACGGTCACCGTGCGCTAAAGGCACCGGCATAAATTTTTCGCCAATAGGGCAATTCGGCATTAAAAAAGTTTTGATTTCAACACGGTAACCAAAAACACACCTTTTGGCGGTGAATTGTTTTCAAGTTCCCTGAACAACGGTTTGTATTATGCGCAAATTTTGGGTGAATGTCCTCGTGCAATCAGGATAGAGAGTGGGTTGGATGTTGTCATTCCTTGGGTTATTTATTTGGTGCATTCTCGCCAGACTGTCGGTTTGGTGCGTGGTATTTTGGTGCAAAACTTTAAGAGAACCGTCTGTTGTTTATCGTTATTTAATAGTATTAATTATTTAAATCAATGTGATAAGTTGCGTGGCGCATTGTTTGCTTTGTTTTTGATAGATCTGTTCCCAAGCCACTTGAGGATAACTTTATGGATGCAGTGCTGATGCAGCTGATGGCGCGATTTAAGCTTAAATTATTACGTGCCTTAACTGTGAAGGTCGATACCTATCGATTTATTGCCGATCGTGATTATGCAATGAGCGTTTTGGCGATTGCCGATCAATCGGAAGATGAAGACTTAATTATTCTGGCGATGCAGGTTTCAGATCATTTAGGGCTATTAGAACCCCCCGTTGGGGCAGCGCCAGCCAAACATCCGGCACCCAAATCAACCCCGCCCAACCCGGCGAGCCCCACGGTGGGAGATGCCAATCGCTATATTTTTGGAGCGCGCGGTTAAATGCGCGGTGCGATTGCTGGACTTTAGCGTGACTCATCACCAGAATGCTTGCCCATTGTTAGGCACGATTGGGAGTTCACTGGGTATGAGTATTAAATCGGATCGCTGGATTCGGCAAATGGCCGAACAACAGGGCATGATCGAGCCGTTCGCCCCGCAGCAAGTGCGCAGCGAGAATGAGCGTCGCCTGATTTCTTACGGTACCTCAAGCTACGGTTACGATGTGCGCTGCGCTAATGAATTCAAAATTTTCACCAATATTAACTCAACGATTGTTGACCCTAAAGCGTTCGATGAGCGTAGTTTTGTGAATGTGGAATCGGATGTGTGCATTATTCCGCCCAATTCATTTGCGCTGGCGCGCACGATTGAATATTTTCGCATTCCGCGCAATGTACTAACCATTTGCTTGGGCAAATCTACCTATGCACGTTGCGGCATTATCGTGAATGTGACGCCGCTTGAGCCGGAATGGGAGGGGCATGTCACGCTTGAGTTTTCGAACACAACCCCGTTGCCCGCAAAAATTTATGCCTTTGAAGGGGTGGCGCAAATGTTGTTTTTAGAATCGGACGAAATGTGCGAAACCTCGTACAAAGATCGGGGGGGTAAGTATCAAGGCCAGCGTGGCGTCACCTTGCCTTCGGCCTAATTTGCAGAACCTCAAGCTTTGCTGAGGAACCTCTGATTGAATCCTTCGTGGCCGAGACGGGCTTTTGAGGGATGAGTCGCAAGGCGCGGCGCGAAACGAATGGTTATTCCATTCGTGAGCGGCGCAACACCGCGAATCGCCCTCAAAAGCCCGTCCCATGCGGGTTGCCGCCCCTTGTTCATTTAATATGGGCCGCAACACGTCGTTATCGGCCTTGGCGTCTTAGAATAACTAAGACCTGCGGCCTCTGCCTCGTTTTGCGGCTTTTGGCTCAGCAACTCGGCTCACGAGGGATTCAATCAGAGGTTCCCTAAATTAATCGCGCAGGGAAATAATCGGCCAGCCTGCCACCAGCGCCCGCTCGCGCAGCACGGTATCGGGGTCTACGGCAACGGGGTGATCCACCGCTTCAAGCAGCGGCAAATCATTGCGCGAGTCAGAATAAAACCAGGTTTTTGCAGGTTGCCATTGGCGCGTCGCAAGCCATTGATCGAGAACCAGCCGTTTGCCCGCCTGAAAGGTCGGCGTGCCATCATATCCGCCGGTATAACGCCCTTCTCGGCGCGTGGGCTGGGTGGCCAGCAAATGCTCAATGCCAAATAGCTCAGCAATTGGCGCGGTAACAAACGCGTTAGTTGCCGTAATAATGAGCAATTCATCCCCCCGTTGGCGATGGTGCGCCACAAGATTGCGGGCTTTATCGGTCACCATCGGGGTAATCACCGAATGAATAAACTCAGCGCGCCATGCGAAGAGTTGCTCGGGTTCATGCTGCGCCAGCGGTGCCAATGAAAACTTGAGAAATGCATCAATATCTAAGGTGCCGCGCTGATATTCCTCATAGAAAATTTGATTCTTGGCGCTGTATGCATCGCGGTTGACCGCGCCCACATCGGCTAAAAACTGCCCCCAAGCATGATCGGAATCACCGGCGAGCAGGGTGTTGTCTAAATCAAAAATGGCCAGATGCATGAAGGCTCCAAGAAATGAGGCGGCTAAATGAATTTTTAGCCTGTAATTAAAATGAGGCAGGCTCTAAATGACTTAAACAGGGTGATTTATCGTGTTTTGCTTTGCTAAAAAACCCCAACCTGTGGAAAATGACACCAAGATTTCAATTGGCTGCCCGTTGATGGTTCATGAACGGCGAGCCGATTGACTGCGGCGATGCATTTTTGCCCCAAGGCACACGCATTGACCAGCCTGTTTTGGCGCATAACCTTTGATTTTGAGTATAACCGTGATTGACCGAGATGGATTCCGCCCGAATGTTGGCATCATTCTAATCAATAAAACCGGCGACGTCTTTTGGGGTAAGCGGGCGGGGCATCGTTCCTGGCAGTTTCCCCAGGGGGGGATTAATGACGATGAACGGCCGTTGGCTGCCGTTTACCGCGAGCTTCGTGAGGAAACCGGCTTAAATCCAACCGATGTGGATGTCATCGGCTGGACCTGCGGCTGGCTGCGGTACCGCTTGCCGCGCAATATGATTCGCCGTCATTTATATCCTATTTGCATCGGCCAAAAGCAAAAATGGTTTTTATTACGACTGCGCTCGCCCGAATCGGCTTTTGATTTAAATGCCACAGAAAAACCCGAATTTGATGGCTGGGAATGGCGACCTTATTGGTCTATTTTGCCTGAAGTCATTTATTTCAAACGCTCAGTTTATCAAGAGGCGATGGCATTTTTAGCGGCGCAGGCGGGCGCAGGCGACCCGCCGCCGAGCGTATTGGTATGCGAATCAGGTACATCGGACAAGGAGTGCTTATATGCTCGATGAATTGCGCCGGATTGTTACTGAAGTGGCCCAATCGGTCGATTTGCGCTCGGCATTAGATTTAATTGCCCGCCGCGTGAAAGATGCTTTGAGCGTTGATGTTTGTTCCGTTTATGTGTTGATTCATCCCGAGGCTGATCAAAAATCGCGCTTAGTGATGCAAGCCACCGAAGGCTTAAATCAAGCCATGGTCGGTACGGTTAGCCTCGCGCTGAATGAAGGATTGGTGGGTTTGGTGGCCCGCCGCGCTGAATTGGTTAACTTGGAAAATGCTCCCGACCATCCCGCGTTTAAATTTGTATCCGATATTGGTGAGGAGTTTTATCACGGTTTTCTAGGCGTGCCGATTATTTATCGGGGCGATGTGCTGGGCGTGCTGGTGGTGCAATCACGCGAACAACGCCGATTTTCCTCGGATCAAGAGTCTTTTCTCGTCACGCTGGCCTCGCAATTGGCCTCGGGGATTCGCCAAGCTCAAGTGAGCGGCGAGCTAAGCCAGAGCCAATCGATCACGCCTCAATGGTCGGCGGCCGTTACCGCGCGCGGCTTGCCGGGGTCACCGGGCGTTGTCTTTGGTATTGCCGTGAGCGTGCTCGATGTCGTGGATTTAGAGCAGGTTATCGATCGAGTCACGCGTGATCCGGCTGCGGAATGGATCGTGCTCATGGCCGCCGTGCAAGCTGTGCGCGCAGAATTTACCCAGCTTAAACAAGATTTTGCCAAGGCATCTGGCAATGAAGACGAAAATATTCTTTTTGATGCCTTTATTTTAATGCTGAGCAGTGGATCGTTGCTCGATAGCTTGGAAAGCCGCGTGAATAACGGGCAATCGGCTTCGGCGGCGTTGCGAGATGCGGTGCGAGAGCACACGGCGGTATTCGAGAAAATGAGCGACCCGTATTTGCGTGAACGGGCGCAAGATATTCGTGATTTAGGCTCACGGGTGCTCGCCAAGCTTCAAGCGCGGACACACGGTGAGCGGCAGTGGCCAGAACGCATCGTGCTCATTGGCCGAGATTTATCCGCTTCTCACCTGGCTGAAATCCCCACTGATCGCTTAGTGGGAATTGTTTCTAGCACGGGTTCAGGCTCCTCTCACCTAGCGATTTTGGCGCGTGCCTTGGGCATACCCGCAGCGATGGGCGTGGCCGATTTACCGATATCGCAACTCAACGACCAAGAAGTGGTGGTTGATGGTTATCGCGGCTTGCTGATTGTTCGGCCGGCAGGCCCGTATCGGCAAGAGTTGCTGCGGCTTGCGCAAGAGGAAACCGAACTCACCGCCGAATTAACCAGTTTGCGCGATTTGCCCGCCGAAACCACGGATGGCGTTAAAATCGGTTTGCACGTCAACATTGGTTTACTCGCCGATATGGCGCCATCTAAAACGGTGGGTGCCGAGGGCATCGGCTTATATCGCACCGAGGTGCCGTTTCAAATTCGCAAGCAGTTTCCCGGCGAAGCAGAGCAAACCCTCATTTATCGTGAGGCGCTGGAAGCGTTTCGCGGGCGATCTGTCGTATTGCGCACCCTCGATGTGGGGGGCGACAAACCCCTTTCCTATTTTCCGATCAAAGAAGACAACCCCTTTTTGGGCTGGCGCGGCATTCGATTGGTGCTAGACCACCCCGAAATTTTCCTCACCCAAATCCGCGCCATGCTGAAAGCCTCCTTAGGCTTAGATAATTTAAGTATTCTGCTGCCCATGATTGGCTCAGTCGATGAGCTGCAAACGGCCAAAGAATATATTGAACAAGCCTTCCTCGAATTACGGGAAGAGGGTGAGCCCGTGGCGCCCCCCCGTATCGGCGTTATGATCGAAGTGCCTTCAGCCGTGTACCAAATTGAATATATCGCCGCCATGGTCGATTTTTTGTCGATCGGTACGAATGATCTTACCCAGTATATTCTCGCTATCGACCGCAACAATGAACGCGTCGCCGCCCGATATGATGCGCTGCATCCCGCCGTCCTCCGTGCGATTGTTGATGTCGTCGATGCAGCACACATTCTCGGGCGGGAAATTACGGTGTGCGGCGAACTGGCGGGCGATCCTATGGGGGCGGTTTTGCTTTTGGGGATGGGGATCGATATTCTCTCAATGAGCGCAGGTTCGTTACCACGAATCAAATGGGTGATTCGCAGCTTTACCCACAGCGATGCCCGAAAGTTACTTAACGATGCACTCAGCTGCCACCGGCCCGGCGATATTCGCCAAATGCTCTACCACGCCCTAACGGAGCGGGGTTTAGGTGGCTTGGTTCGCGCGGGACGCTAAAATAAAAAACGCCATCAACGCCAGAAACGACGGGCGTTGATGGCGAATTTGGAGCGCTTAATTAAGCCTGTGTTTTGGCGTGCGTCATAATAGCCGCGCGAAGCAGTGCATTGCAGGCGGCCGCAAAGAGCGATTGAAGCTCGGAGAATTCATTAAAAACTTCTTCTTCTGCCTCCATGCTGTCATTTCGGCTGGCAATCAGCGCACTGGCTGATTCGTGCATTTGCTGATGCAAATCACGCACCGCGTTGAATTCAGCTATCTGCGCGGGGGGGATTTCAGTCCGGTTAATAAACTGCCCAAATTTGCACTCATGGTGGCTTTGAATGTGTTTGGTTTGGTTGAAGAGGAGCGATGCCATGATTTGGCTATACCAAGCAAAGTGCCAGTAGGTTACTTCCTCAAATTCATTGATAAATTGGTTGTAATCAAACGGGGCTTCAGGGCGGGTGGCGTTATCGTTCATAGAGTTCCTGCGAATTTTTCCAAGGGGAAGGTTGGGTTTAAGCTCAGAGTTTAGCGGCGCTTTGCTGGCATATCAGTGCGGCATTTCACGCAAATTACCCTCAGCGCTATCGTTTGAGCCAACGGGCTTTTGCGCACTTAAGGCCTGCAAATAAGCGCAATCGACGCATCCGTTGGCGGGCGCAGGGCCAAACTGGGTGCGAACGGCTTGCCCAGGCTCACCTAAATCGCTTAAAACGGCCAAAGCACCGCTAAAATTATCAGCTTGTGTGTAGGCATTGTCGGTCACCAACACGGGGATGCCCGCCGCCAGCGCCGATAAAACCCCGTTGCCTGAATCTTCAATGGCCAAACACGCGTCGGCGGGTAATTGCAACTGAGCCAAGGCGTAGACATAAATATCGCCGGCGGGTTTCTTTTTCGGCACGATATCGCCGGCGGCAATCACTTCAAACCAATCGATGGATTCTGCGCCGAGTGTGGCTTCTAATAATCCCGTCACGTTTTCAGGTGTGGTGGTGGTCACAATGGCTAAGCGTATGCCTTGCGCGCGCGCTTCATCCAGCAATCGACGAACCCCAGGCCGCAGCGGGATGGCGCCATCGGCTAATAAACGCAAATAATGTGTGGTTTTTGCTTTATGCAAACCGGCAATCCACGCCGCTTCATCCGCTTGTTCAGGGTAGGTTGGGCGATAGGCATCAATGAAATGTCGAATGCGTTCTTTGCCACCCGTAATGGCCAGCAGGGCGCCATACACCTCAACACTCCACGACCAATTTAAACCTGCTTCTGTAAATGCTTGATTAAAAGCAATCCGGTGCCCATCGCGCTCGGTTTCTGCCAGTGTGCCATCGACATCAAATAAAATTGCTTTCAACATGCTTAAACTACCTTGGGTGCCTTGATTTAGATTCAATTACGGTATCCTAGCAGGAAGTGGGCGGTTAATTGCCAGGCTCAGCGTGGGCAAATTGCGTTGATGGATGATTCATTGCGCCTTTTTGTGTGTTTTTCGTTTTGCGTTTGAAAAAATGACGGGAATTGACTATGCGGATTATGGGTGCACAGCGTGGATGGGGCTGGATTTTAGACGCTTGGCGGCTGATGAAATCGCGTTTAGGGCTGGCGATTGGCGTTGTTATGCTGATGTATGTATTGCTGTTTGTTGCCAGCATGGTGCCTTTTGTCGGCAATTTGCTAACGCCGTTTCTTTCTCCCTTTCTTGCTGGCGGTGTTTATCTTGTATTTGCTCGGATGCGAGAAATTGAGCGTTGTAGTCAATTTGAGCCGCTGGCTCGGGAGCAACCCATTTCGTTTGATTTAATGTTTGTCGTATTTAAAGATCCCGCCCCGAGGAAAGCATTGCTTAATTTAGCCGCAGTAACTATCGGTTTCACCTTGGCGATGCTTTTGTTGATGGCGGTTTTTGTCACTATAAAATTATCCGGCATTGATCACACGGTGTTAACCGATGCCAAGGCGACAGATGCGCAGCGCGTGGCATTTTTAATGCCGATCTTGCTGGATCCGAGTGCGTGGCTTGCTTGGTTAATCGCCTTGGTTGTGCTGGCAATTTATAGCATGGCTACTTTTTTTGCGGTGCCACTTATTGTGTTGCGTGGCTTTGGTATAGTGCCGGCTCTGACGCAAAGTTTTCAGGCTGTGTCTCAAAACTGGCTCGCCTTTTTGTTGTATGGGGGGATTTGGTTGCTGTTATTTATCAGCGTGCCCTTAACGCTTATGCTGAGTTTAATTATTTTGCTGCCTTTAATGTTTGTGAGTGTGTTTATTGCATTCGAAGATATTTGGCCGGCCGAGGGTGGCATACCCGGTACGGTAACGGGGGCATCGAGCACGCATATTTCAACGGTGATGTAATTCTTTTTTGCTCAAGTGATTGCCCAAAAAAAGCCCCCATCATTGGGGGCTTTTTTGATGCGAATCACACCCATACGCTCAACTGAGGTGGCTTAGTGGTGATGATGACCATCGGGGCCATGGGCATGGCCGTGCTCTATCTCTTCATCGGTTGCCGCGC
>DZCK01000029.1 GCA_022730245.1 Halothiobacillus neapolitanus | reverse complement strand
ACTATGTAGGAAAGTGGAAGCCGGGTTAATTTAGCCAGTTCTAAAAATCTTTGAGCAATATGCTCAATTAATAAAAGCTTTGGCGGTAAATTTACTGAAATTGTAAATTTCATGTTGGTTTTTTTCTGCCAGTCAAAAATCTGCCGACACGATTCAAGAAAAGCCCATTCGGTCAAAGCTACGATTAAATCGGTTTCTTCTGCGATCGGAATAAATTCGGTCGGCGAAATCCATTCACCCTCTTTTTTCCAGCGCATTAACACTTCAAAACCGAGTATCTCTCCGGTAATCAGCGAAACTTGAGGTTGATAAACAAGACGTAATTCGCGGTTTTCTTGTGCTTTATGAAGAGCCTGCTGCATTTTAAAATATTTAAGCGCTGTGTGCTGTCTATCTGCAGACCAAGGGAGAATCATATTCCCCCCTTTGCGGCGCACAGCTTGCAGCGCAATATTATTGGTTTTTAATAAATCGCTCATATTCACGGCATCAAGTGGATAGATGCTGATACTGCCACTCACATTAGGGTTAATTTGAAAGCCTTTTACCTCAATGGGTTCACGTAGATCTTGGATGATTTTTGATATTTCAGCATGAGCTTCTCGCTCAAAATTTACCGGAGAATTGGGCGTAATAAAAAAAGCAAACTCTGTCCCACTAATTCGTGCTAAAAATGCGGAAGGTTCTATCATTTTTTTTAATTGATGGCTAAAGGCCAATAGCACCAAATTACCATCCGCATAACCTAAGGCATCATTTACTGACTTAAATTCATCGATCGATAACAAAACGATCGCAAAAGGATTTTTTGGATTTTCTTCGATTCGACGAAGCCCCTCATCCATAAAAAAGTTTCGATTGTACAGATTGGTAACAGTGTCACGCTCCAGCAAGACTCGAAGCGACTTTTCTTGTGAACGGATTTCAGTTTGATCTGTTAAGACAAAAATAACTTGTTTAACCTGCGAGTAATGAGAACCAATCCGTTTAATTGAGGCATGGATAACTTTTTCTCGCTTGGGCTGCGATTGCAGGCTGAGCTCACCTTGCCAAATCCCTTGCTCAATAATTTGCTGCCAAATAGGCTCTAATATCTCTGTTGTGGTGTTCAGCAATCGTTCGAGCAAAGGGGTCGTTACGAGCATTTGCAATGAGGTATTTAGCATGTCAAGCGCTGCAGGATTTGCGGTTTCTACTCGACCATTTGCATCTGTAACAATAACTGCTTCTTGAATGTGCTCAAAAACTGACATCGCAGTAATTTGCTGCTGTTCTAGCTTTTTACGCACAGTGACTTCTTTTAGATTCTTTTCAAGCAGAATTTTAAGATGATCTCGTGTGCTTGAAGCGGCGATAAGTGCTTGTTGGTAAAATTGGATTGATCGCGTAATACGACCAATTTGATCAGCCCGATCGAGTTTTGGCAAAATGGCAGTAACATCTCCCGAAGATAACCGCTCGTAGGCATTAGCCACGACAGACAGTTGCCGATTAAAAAACCAAAAAATTAAAACCATGAGCGCTATTTGCAATACAATAAAACCAAAAAAAATAGAAATATTTTTTATAATTTTCTTACCAATCGATAATTTAATCTCTTGAATTGTTTTATTAAGCTCTGAATTTGCCAATTGGGTTAATTTCCCAAAATCAACAATGGCTATATCACTTTTCCCTTGATTAATTTTTTCTCGCATTAAATTTAATTCATTTGTATTGGATTGAGGCGCCATGGCGGCAGCACGCACAAGCCGTTCTGCTTGTTGTTCAATATGCGCCTTTAGCGCATTAATTAAAATCTGATTACTACCCTTATAACCGTTAAGACGTTTATTTTCACCAAGGCTCTCGGCAAATGCACGGAGTTTGGCCACGGGCACGGTGACATCGGGATGCGAACCAACCAGAAATTGGCTAGTAGCTTTATCTACCAACTGATTGATTAAAGTTAAATTCTGCCTTTGCACCTCCACCTCCTGAATTAACTCATTAGGCTTGTTAATTAAATTTTCAAATAAATCAATATTATCATTGGATGCAATTTGCAAATAGGATAAAAAAGCAAAGCCCAATAACACTTGAACACTCAAAAATAAAAAAAATTGCATTGGCAATGGAATGGTGCGCATATAAAAACTCGCTATTAATTTATTACACAAAAATCAACTTTTCCCTCAGGGAGCTCACTATGAAATAAAATAATTTTAATAACTATCAAACCCAATTAATCGAGGGGAATAAATTTAAAATCATGCCCCGCCATTTTTTAAAATTCATTAAAAATTTCAACTAAAACAGTGTGCTTAGCGCCAAGCTACCATAAGCCCTCACCGGTTCATTTGGCTTAAAGCTTATGCCCAGTTCAGGCCCGAGTGAGATGCCATTGCCAAGATTAACCTGAAAAAACCCTCCTGCTTTTCGTGACTGGTAATTAACACCGCCGCCCGCAGTGACAACAGGCCCTAACTGCCAGCGCCAATTGGGTGAGTAAGTCAGCTTGGCCTGTGACCAATAAGATCGTGGGCCAAAATCGTAGGCCGCTCGGGCGCTTGCCGTCCATTGTGGGGTAATTTGTTGCTGCCAATAAACAGCCGGCGAGAGTTTGTAGCGATTGCCTTGAGGGTCGTTTGTAGCAATGCCGGGCGTATGGGTAAAGTTTTGCACCCCTGCTTTAATCGATAATTCAAGTATTTGATTGTCATGCTTAAAACGATAACCCAAGCCGGAACTAAACCCCGGCGCGCGAACCGTTACCTTAACTGGTTGGCCATTGGCTGTGGTGTTGTAACTGTAGATCAGGTAATCGGCTACCGCGATGGCAAACCAACCGGTTTCGAGTGTGGCACCGGGCAAGGGATTAACCGCCCCAAGATAGCTATAACTTTCCCCCGTGCTGGCCTCGGTACCGGAAAAAATAACGCCAGCCGCCTCCGCGCCTGTGCTGCATAAACACAAGCCGAACCCATAAATTAATGCGTTAATTCTAGTTTTAGCCATGATGACGCCTACGATAAACAGTGATGCCCCAGCGAATAACAAGGGCGGTAATAATGCCAGTTATCAATACAATAAGTAGCCCATACCAAGGGTTTTGGGCTATCCAAATACTCAACCCGCGTTGTAACCCATAATTGCGAAACGGCTCTTGCGTGCGGCCGATGCTAATAACGGGCTTACCCTCATACGGCCAATATGCCATTGTGCCGGTTAATTGTGACCACACACCAAAGCCAACGGCACGGGCTATGCCCGTTTGAAGCGTTGCGGGTGTGCTGGCCGCAAACAGATACTCAGGTTGAGCCGTATCTTCTGCGACCGCAGCAAAGGTTAAGTTTTTTAAATCAAACGCGCTCTTGCTTTCTACCCAATTGTTTAAATGCGGTGTTCCATCCAAATTTAAGAGTGAAATCTGCCCCGGGGTGTTGTTTTGTAAGCGACTCATAACCCCTTCGGGTGAGAGCCCAAAACGGTGTTTATTTTCAGCATTCAGGGCATCTAAGGTGCTAATTAATATCGTAGGCCAAGTATTTTTGGGTTGCTCGGTGCCGACGTTAAGCTTAATCAAGGGCAAATGGGCAGTTTGGCTTAATTTGCCGGTAAGCGTCATGGCGGCAGATAAGAGGTCGGCATTGGCGTCAGATAACTGAATGTTTAACCCATCAAGCCAGCCAGATACCCATTTCATTCCATTAAAACCAGAAAAAATGGCTAAATCTCGGACGTATTCTTCACTGCCATTGCCCATCCAGATAAATTTAGAATCATCGAAAACAGAAACGGACAAATTACCGGGGAAAAAGGGTTTGCACTCCCCGCCATTCGTGACGGGAATGAGTACGGGTTGCAAGCGGATTTTATTCCACCCGGCGGTTAGCAGCGTGGTTGGCAGTGTGACGGCAAAATCGGCATATTCCCCGCCTTGAGGCAAATTGAGTGGAATGGAGCCGTGCAGTACGCCGTTAATCCAGACATTGAGTGCCGATTGTGCCGACATGCCCGCCGAATAGGCCAGGTGCAAGCGCACTTGGGCTTTTTGTTTCCAGCCGGCATTCCATACCTGCATATCTAATGATGGGGCATCTACCCCCGATAAGGTGGTGGAAACGACGCCCAAATCTCTAAATTGAAATCCGTTATTTTGACGCGGGGGCGGTGGATTGGGCGCGCCAGATACGGTGAGCGAATCTAAACTGAGTGAATGCGTGGCTGGCAGAGAAAGCTCGGTCAGCGCAAAGCGAAGTGCGAGTTGCTGCTGGGCTGCCACGGTATTGGCAACTAAAATCACCAAGTACCGCGCCGGTGCTGCATCAAAACGGCGCACAATTAAGCGCGGCGTTTGGGTATCGGATAAATTTAACCCAGCCAGATAGGGTGCCAACTCGGTGTAGCTGCCAATCAACAAGGCGGCCGTGGGCAATGGTTGGCTCGCTTGGGCTAATGGAGGAACACCCGCCTTGTCTAAAGGCCGTAGGGAAAAATTTACCGGCAAATAATTAAAACGGCGCGCGATCCCCTGTGCGGCATAGGCTAACGTGGTGGCTTGTTCCGCCTCGTTCGGGTTGGATACAAAAACAGGCACTTGTGCCTGTTTTGCATCGCTTGAAGGATCAAACAATTCACCCAGTTGAGCTAAAGTTAAATCCGGATTGATGGGTGTGGTGCTTAGGTTAAAAAAAGAGTTTTGAGTATCAATTTGGGTAAATAGCTCGGGCGATAACGGTGGTGCGCAGAGGGTTAGGCTGTGCTGAGCGGCAAGCAATTGAACCGTGTTATAGCCCCGTTTGAGCGCTGTAACGGGTATGGCCAATGAAAAAGCATGGCCTTCAAGCCGAGCTTGGGCCAAATTGATTTGGCCAACCGTAAGCCCATTAATACGAACCGTGAGCCAAGAGTCGGTATTTAAACCGGATGAAGGCACCAGTGCCATCGTCAGATTAGCCGATACCACCTGCACCAATTGTGCGATAGGTAGCGTGAAGACGGTTTGCGCATCGCCCCCGCTTAGGGTTATGGGCGTTTGATTACCCAGCAAATGAGCCAAAGTAATTTGTTCACCCGAAACAGTTGAAAGCGCCGGGCTAAGCGCATCGCTCTGCGTGATTGGCTGCGGACCTGCCATGGCCAGTACGGGCATGGCCAAGAATAAACTCAACGCAAGCCTAGCAAAGCAGGTGCCGCGCTCGTTTAAGCAATTAAACATAAAAAGTTTCCTTTATTACAATTAAAACGAATAAATAAACCAGCGATAAAATCGGCCAGTTTGTTGTTTAAGTAAGCTTATGAGGTGCGCTATGCCATAGCGTAGCGCTAATTTCATTAAAAAAAATAATCCACTGATGATGCTTCTACCGCCATAGCGGGCTCGATTATTTGCTTCAAGCTGGCTGCTATTGCCGAATGCAAAAGCAACAGAAAAGCGCTCATCGTCACTGCTTGCCAAGCGATATTCCACGCCTAAATAGCTGTGTGTCTTATCTCGTGGCCGTAGGGTACGCACCACTGCTTGAATTTCAATGCCTTGGCGCGGCCATAAAAGGGTTAATTCATCGCCGAGTTTGGCCGCTATTTGCCCGTTCGCGAGAGAAATCATAATCCCCAGACCCGCGCGAGAAGCATCTACGGCCACCCCGTTTAGCTCGGCGCCATTTAAAGAAATAACCACCGGTTCTCGCACGGGCACACGGGGTTCGGTGCGGCGTTGTGGGCGCTCCAGCATAATGCCCAAAGCGGCCAGCAAGAAAAATAAATCCAACACAGCCCAAGTGCCGACAAAAGCAATTGCGCCCACTTGCCACTGTGGATCGGTTAATCGGTATGCCACAAAACCCAAGCTTAAAACATTTAACCCGAGCAACAGATAAAAAGGCCATGAGAGCGAGGAGACAAACTCACTATTAAGTTGCTCACCCTTGGGCGTTACCTGAAAACTGGGTGAGCGGGGTTTACGCAGCACCTTGTATATGCCTTGAGTCACATAAAAACTTTGAATGGTTTCGTAAATTTGTGAGATAAAAGGCCAGCGGACATCACGGTAGTAGTATTGCGTCACAATTAATGAGGCAATGAGATACGGTATTGAATAAGCGAGTAATTGCTGACCATCGGTATCCGCTAAGTCAAGACCAAAAATCAAATAGGCCGGTGGCGCCAGCATTAAGGCAAGCCGCGCTAGGGCAAAGCCCCAGTAAATGGTGAAGTTGGTATACAGCAAGCGCTGCACAAAAGCTAAATGGGGTTGTGCCCAAGGATTTTTAAGAATAAATATCTGGAGCATCCCCTGCCCCCAACGCACCCGCTGAATCACAAGCCCAGAATAGGTTTCGGGTTGCAAGCCCGACACCATGGGTATATTTAAATAAGCGGTGGTATAGCCCAAAGATAGCGCATCAAGGGTCGTTTCTGCATCTTCGGTAATCGTTTGGCCGGCAATACCCCCCAATTCATTTAAAACGCTGCGGCGCAACACGGCCGCCGAGCCGCAAAAAAAAGAGGTGTGCCAAAAATCAAGCCCGGGTTGCATCACACGATAAAACAACTCATTTTCAGACGGGATTTTGCCGTAAATATTGAGGTTTTTTTCAACCGGATCGGCCGAAATAAAATTGTGCGGGGTTTGCAGCAAGAACAACTTGGCTTCCGCCAAAAAAGCCCCCGTGGTATTGAGCAAAAAATCATCGGTGGGGATGTGGTCGCAATCGAGAATTGCCACAAGATCAGCATGGGTATAACTCAACGCAGAGTTGAGGTTGCCCGCCTTGGCATGAAGGTTTTTCTCACGGGTTAAATACCCCGCGCCGAACGCGGCAGCTAAAGCCTTTAACTCTGCTTGGCGCGCTTGGGCAGCAGCGGCCTTTTCAGGATTGGGGTCGGTACATTTTTGCACCGTACCGCCATCATCTAATATCCACACCTTAAATTTGCCCGGTGCATAGCGCATTTGGGTCGCGGCGATAACCGTTGGGCGAATAACCAAAATATCTTCGTTATAGGTTGGGATAAAAATATCCACCGTTGGCCAGAGGCTGGTGTCAACCGGCAAGGGCACAGGGCGGCGCTCAAGTGGCGAGATATTAATAAAATGGCCATACATCAAGGTAATAAAGCCATAAACTTCGACGAGAAAAAGAAGCAACCCTGCCAGCATAGAAACTAGGCCAAAACCAATCGGCAGGGTTTCGGTTGCCCGCCAATAAAGATAATGCCAGCCTAAAAAAACACTGGTGAGCATAACGGTGAGTTTGAGCCAAGGCTCAATGGGATGATTTTTGGGTAACCGGCGCGAGCCCAAATAAGCCGCCAACATAAGCCCAATGAGGAACAAAGCCAAAACCGCTTGAACCATTAGGGTTGTTGGCACACTCGCCAGCCAAAAAAACCCCGTTATACTCATTAAAAAAATAATTAAAGAGCGCATAGGAAATAAAGCCATACCAATGGGAAGCGAGCGTGGAAATTAGGGCAAAATAGTGACTGTCGTCGGCATTGCGAGAGCTTAGCACCAATAGATTTTTTTAATGCGCAGTTTTATCGCATTTTTTAAAATTCTCGCCGTTTGTCTCGCGGCTTTGAATTAATGGGTCGCTTTGTCACCTTCAACTTAAGTTTGGGTGAATGAGCCTGTGAGGCAATGCGCGGGGGAATCAAGCGCCCCCACTCCCCCCCATGCACGAGATAACTCTGGGGTGTTTGATTTACTTTATTGCACAGAAGCCAAGGATGGCACGGCGTGCGATTGGCTTTTTTGGGCTAACTGCGCCGCGCGCCGCTGCTCAAATCCTTGTTTTGCTGCGATTAACACCGCCAGCGCCATAAAGGCACCCGGCGGCAAAATGGCGAGTAAAAAATGCGCCTGCTCAGGCAGAATGTGCAGAGTCCAATTGGCGGCTACAGGCCCAAACAACTGCTGGGCATTGGCCAGCAAGGTGCCAAAGCCCAAAATCTCCCGAATAATCCCTAAGCACACCAACACGAGGCCAAAACCTAGGCCCATCATTAAGCCATCGTACAGTGCGGGCAGCACACGGTTACGGGCAGCAAAGCCTTCTACCCGCGCAATCACGATGCAGTTGGTCACAATGAGCGGCAAGAAAATACCCAGCACATGGTAAAGGGTATTGAGATAGGCGTTCATGAGCAACTCGATCACGGTCACCACCGAGGCGACGACCATCACAAACACCGGCAAACGCACCTCGGGGCGCACCCAGTGGCGAATGGCCGAGGCCAGACCGTTAGAAACCACCATGGTTAAAATGGTGGCCAAAGCTAATCCCATCGCATTAACCACTGTATTGGAAATCGCCATCATCGGGCACATGCCCAATATTTGCACTAAGCCGGGGTTGTTTTTCCATAACCCTTGTACGGTTAATTCACGGTAGGATACGTCACTCATGGGGCACCTCATTGTGTGTGGCGGCAGGCGAAGGGCTCAGTGTGGGCGCTGCATCGGGTGAAGGCAGACTAAACAATGCTTCATGATGCGCTTTTACATAAAGCAACGCTTGGTGGATCGCACCCACCACGGCACGCGGGGTGATGGTCGCGCCACTGAATTGATCGAATACGCCCCCATCTTTTTTAACTGCCCAGCCTTTTTCATTGGGGTTGCCCAGGCTTTTCTCATTAAAACCAAAAATCCACGGAGATTTTGTGGGCTCAATTTTATCGCCTAAACCCGGGGTTTCGTTCTGACGGGTGACGCGCACGCCGGTGATTTTGCCGTGACGGTCAATCCCAATAATTAATTTAATATCGCCGCTGTAGCCAAAATGGGTAATCACGGGCAAAACCACGGCGACCACTTCGCCCGCTTTGATCGCCCGAAACCCCACAATGCCAGCCGCAACCGAGGCGGCCATGGCTTGTTTGGGGTCTGCTGGGGTGGGTTTTAAGGGCGGCAAATTAAGCGCGGCCGAATCAGGCAATAAAAAGGCGGTATCAGCGGGGTTATTGCTAAAACTGCCGGGCACCAGCACGGCGCTAATTTGCCCGAGCAAGACATTTAGCTGGCTTTGGGCGATGCGCGCGCGCGTGGCCTCTTCGGTCATGCTAACAAGGCCGACACCAATCACTGAAAAGCCGCCTAAAAGCAGTGCCGTAATGGCAATACGGCTTTTATCTAGCCCGAGTAGCCGTTTCAATTCAAACCGCCTTGCTTCACATTGCCGCGTTTATGGCCAAACACTTTGGGCTGGGTGTAGTAATCGATGAGTGGTACACACAAATTCATCAACAGCACGGCAAAGGCCACGCCATCGGGATAACTGCCAAAGCTGCGAATCAGTACGGTGAGCACCCCAATGCCAAAGCCAAAAATCAGCCGACCGCGCGGTGTGGTCGATGCGGTGACGGGATCGGTCGCCACAAAAAATGCACCAAAAATGGTGGCGCCGGTGAGCAAGTGGAACAACGGACTGGCGTGCTTGGCAGAATCAAGCAACCACAAAAACCCAGACATAACGAGCACGCCAGTAATTACCGCAACCGGAATATGCCAGCGAATGACCCCGCGCCAGAGCATTAATAAGCCGCCCGCTAAAAAAGCCAAACCCAACCATACATTCCACGATTGCAAGACATGGCCGGTATGAAACAAACTGGCGGTGACGTTATGAATGGTGGCGCCTGCCGTGATTTGCTCACGCACATGATCGAGCGGGGTGGCGACGCTCAAGCCATCGTACCCAACGCCACTCGGCAATACCCCATTAAATGACCATGCCAAGGATTGCATGAAGTTCAAGGCATTACCGCCCACATCAATCGCAGGCCCCCAGCGCGTCATGGGTTCGGGGAAGGAGATGAGCAAAACCACATAGCCGACCATCGCGGGGTTAAACAAATTAAACCCCAGCCCGCCATAAAGCTGTTTTGCGACCACGACCGCAAAAATAGCACCAAAAACCGGCAGCCACCACGGGCCTAAATTGGGCAAACACAGGGCGAAAATCCACGCCAACACAATTACTGAGCCATCAAAAACCGCTGGGCGGACGGGGCGCGCACGAATTTTGAGCATGAGTGCTTCAGACAATAAACCGGCAATAATGGCAAGCATTACGTTAATCAGCACGCCCCAACCCAAGAGCGCAATGGCAACCAACGTGCCAGGCAGCAGCGCCAGCAGCACGATCAACATCACGCGGCGAACACTGTTCTGCGCTTCGGGCAGCGGTGCGGTTTGGGTCGGAAATTTCATTAACTTATGCTCATATCACATTGTTTTTAGATTGTTCAGCCGGAGACTGCTCTTTTTCAGCGCGATCAGCATCAAGCTGTGCCCGACGGGCTTTCGCGCGCGCGCGCGCCGCATCCACCGCGCTATCAAGAATCACGGGCGCCACATCACCCAACGCCAGCGCCGCTTGGCCCATCGCTTCGGGTTGATACGTGCCAAAAGCATCATTTGATTCGGCAACGGTTCGCGCCATGGCCGCATCCCCCGCTTCAATGGCCGCCGTATTTGTGGCTAAGTTTTGCCGTTTTTTATTTAAGGCCGCCTCGCGCTCGGCTTTGATGCGCTCTAGTCGTTCATTGCGAAACTCAAAGCGGGTCCGAGCCATGCTGGCTTTAGATTGATCCCGCTCTTGCGCCCAAATTTGGGTCTTAGCAAAGCGATAATAATCAACCAGCGGCAGGTGCGAAGGGCATACGGCACTGCACACCCCGCATTCGATGCAATCAAATAGGTGATATTCCACCGTGCGATCAAATTGTTTGGCGCGGGCATACCAATACAACTGCTGAGGAAGCAAATCGGCCGGGCAAGCCTCGGCACATAAACTGCACCGAATACAGGGTTGGGGTGCCGGCTCAATCGGCCGGTCTTGCGGGCGCAAAGCCAATAAGCAATTGGTGGCTTTAACAATGGGCACATCATCTTGATGCAGGGCGAACCCCATCATAGGCCCGCCCATAATTAACCGATCTGTACCTGCGGTATAGCCGCCGGCTGCGGCAATCACATCGCTGATTTTGGTGCCGAGCGGCACACGAAAATTCTCAGGCTGAACAATGCCGGCGCCCGTAACGGTTACGATGCGATCGGTCATAGGCTGGCCGAGCACGACCGCGCGATAAATTGCCGCCACGGTGGCGACATTTAAGCAAAGTAAGCCATATTCCGTGGCGCGCCGCCCACGCGGCACCTCGACATTAGTTAACACCTTGATTAACTGCTTTTCGCCCCCGGCCGGGTAACGGGTGGGCACGGCAATGGTTTCGAAACGGGCATCGGCATCACTGGCGGCCATTAAGACGGCTATGGCTTCGGGCTTATTATCTTCTATGCCGATTAAACATCGGCTGGCGCCCATCATGTGCAACACAATGGCCGCGCCCTGCACAATTTCATCGGGGCGCTCGCGCATCAGCCGATCATCACAGGTAATGTATGGCTCGCATTCGGCGCCATTGAGAATAAGGGTATGCACTGGGGCAATGCTGCCGGTGGCAAGCTTGGCTGCGGTGGGGAAAACTGCGCCGCCCAAGCCGACAATACCCGCCTCACGCAATCGCCCGCGCAATTCGGTGGGGGTTTGGGCGGTAAAATTGGGCCACCGTGGCATCGGCTCAAAAGCCGAATCCTCGCCATCGGCATCTAAAATAATCGCCAGCGCGCTCAGCCCCCCCGGGTGCGCTATGGCGTGTTCGGTAATCGCAGAAATAACCCCAGAAGTGGGCGCATGAATGGAGGCCGAGATAAAATCGGTGGCTTGTGCCAGCACCTGCCCTTTTTTCACCCGCTGCCCCACCCCCACCACCGCGCGCGCCGGTGCGCCTATGTGCATGTGCAGGGGCAAAATATAGCGCGCCATGAGCGGCAGCGCTTGGATGGGTCGATCTCGTGTGGTGGATTTGTTTTCTGGGGGGTGAATACCGCCATGAAAACTAAAACGCGCCTGCGACACCTGAGAAGAAAGCAGCTTAACCATGGGTCACAACCCGTTCATCGGCAGGCGTTTCTTGGGGGAGATTGGCCGGTTCACCCGCTGAGGGTGATGACTCGGTTGCCAGCGGTGGCCACATTGGGGGCTCGGGAAATCGAAAACCCTCAATTCCAACGGCTACGGGCACCATGTCAATACAATCCACTGGGCAGGGCGCGATGCAGAGCTCGCACCCCGTGCACTCAACGGCTATGACGGTATGCATTTGCTTGGCTGCCCCCAAAATAGCATCGACCGGGCAGGCTTGAATGCACTTGGTGCAGCCAATGCACACGGCTTCATCGATAACCGCCACCAAGGGCACCGTTTTAGCGGTACCATTTTCCGCATTGAGCGGCTTGGGTTCCACACCGAGCAAATCGGCTAGGTTTTTAATGGTGGCTTCCCCACCCGGCGGGCATTGATTAATATCTGCCCGACCTTCGGCAATGGCTGCCGCATACGGTTTACAGCCCGGAAAACCACATTGGCCACACTGAGTTTGCGGCAAAATGGCATCAATTTTTTCCGCCAGCGGGTTGCCTTCCACATGAAACCACTGTGCCGCAATCCCTAAAAGCAAACCAAAGGCCAGCGCCAAACCGGCGGCAACAAAAATAGCGGTTAGCATTAGGCTTTAACCATGCCCGCAAAGCCCATGAACCCTAAAGCCATTAGGCCGGCGGTAATAAGGGCGATGGGCACGCCTTCAAAGGCTTGGGGCACATCGGCCACGTTAATGCGTTCACGCAGTGCCGAAAACAAAATCAACACCATCGAAAAACCCAATGAAGCGCCAAAGCCATATAACGCCGATTCCATAAAATTGTGCGCTTGCTGCACATTGAGCAACGCCACACCGAGCACCGCACAATTGGTGGTAATAAGCGGCAAATAAATCCCGAGCACGTTATGCAATAAAGGGCTTGTTTTGCGCACCACCATTTCGGTGAAATTAACCACCACGGCAATCACCACGATAAACATAATGGTGCGAAGGTAGGTTAGGCCTAAGGGTTCTAGAATAAAAGCCTCGGTTAAGTAGCTTGCAATCGCCGATAAGGTGAGCACAAACGTGGTTGCCATCGACATGCCAATGGCGGTTTCGATTTTTTTAGACACGCCAAAAAACGGACACAAGCCTAAAAACTTCACCAAGACAAAGTTATTGACTAGCACCGTGCTAATAAGAATAAGCGCATATTCGGACACGTTAGAACCTCGGAAGACCACACCCAGCTGCCACAGGCTTTGGCGCAATTAAATAGCTAAGGAGCCTCTGATCAAATCCTTCGTGGTCGCCAAGGATTTGATCAGAGGCTCCCTAAGCTTTAAATAGCCAATCGCCTGTGAATTATAGGCAATGGGTTTATATTTACCTAACGGATTGACTAACGCTACCGCATTTTGTTTAAGACCGTTCGGGCCAAGCCTGCGGAGCGCCATCTTTGCCTAATTTTAATAACCAGGCGGCATGGGCTTGCTGCTCATCGCTATCTGGATGAATAACGCGCAACGCCGTGCGTGCTACGGGCAAGCGGATAATACCCGCCTCAGATGACGGATGGGCACTGGACGGGTGCTCATCAAAACTTAAGGTTTTTTGCCCCCCCGTGAGCGCCAAATACACATCGGCTAAAATTTGTGAATCCAGTAGCGCGCCGTGCAGCACGCGCTCGCTGTTATCAATGGCCAAACGACGACACAACGCATCAAGGCTGTTGCGTTGCCCGGGATATTTTTGCCGCGCCAGCGCCAGAGAATCGGTCACGCTCGCCACATACTCACTCAAGGCACCCTGCCCTGCCAGGCGGGCTAACTCAGCGTTGATAAAGCCTACGTCAAATTCTGCGTTGTGAATGATGAGCTCACTATTACGCACAAAATCAATAAATTCATGCACGATGTGCGCAAACTTGGGTTGCTCGGCTAAAAAAATATCATCTAACCCATGGATGGCTAATGCCTCGGGGTCGACGGGGCGTTCGGGGTTAAGGTACACATGGTAGTGCTTGCCGGTCAGTTTGCGATCGATGAGCTCGACCGCGCCAATTTCAACCAAGCGATGCCCTTCACTCACCGGCAAGCCCGTGGTTTCGGTATCTAAAATAATTTGGCGTTCAGCCATAAAATCACTCCAAAATTTTCGCGCCAAAATTAAATCGTTGAAATACCGCGATTAGCCAGCTGATCGGCGCGTTCATTTTCAACATGCCCCGCGTGGCCTTTAATCCAATGCCAATGCATTTGATGCCGATTGGCTGCCTCATCCAGCCGCGCCCATAAATCGGCATTTTTCACCGGCTGACCATCCGCACGTCGCCAATTACGTTTGCGCCAATTGGCCAACCATTCCAGCATCCCTTGGCGCACATATTGCGAATCGGTGGTTAAATGCACGAGGCACGGGCGCTTTAAGGTTTCAAGGGCGCTAATAGCCGCCAATAACTCCATGCGATTATTAGTGGTGTGCGCCTCACCGCCGCAGAGTTCTTTTTCGTGCCCGCCATAGCGCAATAACGCGCCCCAGCCGCCGATACCGGGGTTGCCTTTACAGGCGCCATCCGTCCAGATATGCACAACCGTAAGCGCTGGGCTGGCCTCGGCTACGGGGTTTAAATCATTTAATGGGCTATTTTGGGGCATAGTCTAAATATTCTTTTATGGGATGAATGAGTTGGCCGGTGGGCTAATTTTTCGGCCCACCGGCCACCGATGGCCGTATTGCCCGCCACAGCGGCAGGCGCTTTGTTCGGTAATAAGGTGCGTAACCGAAATGCGGGGCGAATCGCCGTGGGGGTGCTGACCCGACGGACGGCATCAATCACATAAAACCCTTGCAAAAACCACAACCAACTTCGCCCAAATTCACGCATGGCCTGCATTTTTTGAAAAACGCTTGGCCGACATAAAGGGCATATGCCACCGTGATGATCGACCGATCTCAGCTCGTAACCCAATACGCGCAACCAATCGACCACGCGCCAAGCCGCATGATGATGCCCGAGCGATAAAGGCGAATGACAGCGGGCGCCCAGCCAACGCTGTCCATGCCATAAACTCACCGGGTTAACGCCCACAATCAGTAAGCGCCCCTCGGGATGAACGATGCGATCCAACTCCCGAAGTAATTCATGCGGTTCGCGGCGATTTTCTAAAACATGCAAGGCAATCACAAGATCCACCGCCGCGCGCTCAACCGGTAATTGGGCGTAATCTGCCACCAAACCCATCACCGCAATGGGGGCAGATAAATCGCCCGTTAACTGGGGCACTGGGCGTAAATCGCTTGCCCGTGTGGCAATTTGGGTGATGCGCCGGATGCGCAAGCGCGCGGCTAATGCCTGCGATAAAGCCGGCGAATTCGCGCCAAGCAGCACGGCGTGGTAACCAAAGGCATCATCCACCCGCCGAGCAATTCCATCCGATAATACCTGCCCCATCGCGGCACCCATCGGGCTGTTATACCAATCCGACAAGGCCTCGGTTGCAAATTCAAGCGGTGCTTGTACCCGAATTTCCATCACACACCCTGCTCAATGCGATCATCGGTGGGCCGCGCATCTGCAGCAGAAACTAAGCGGTGACAGGTCAATAACATGAAACCGGCGGCTATTGACATAAGCGACATCATCAAAAAAGAGGCCGTAGCGCCCCAATAAGTCCACAACCAGCCCGCGAGCATCAAGCCCACAGCCGCGCCGCCGCCGTAACTAAAGCC
>DZCK01000152.1 GCA_022730245.1 Halothiobacillus neapolitanus | reverse complement strand
ATCGACCGCGATGGTTTGCGCCCCATCGGTTAGGGGGTGGGTATGGGTGTGCCCCGCTAAATAGTTATTTTTTTCAAACAAGGTCACGTCGTGCTCATCGCCAAGCAACCAAGCGGTTGCTAAACCGGCGATGCTGGAGCCAATCACCGCAATTTTCAGGGCGTTTTTATTAGGAAGAACGGTGGGGCTTGTCATAAGTTTTTTGCCGAAGTTGCACGGTAAGTCGCCCCAGTATTTGGGGCGATGGTTTGGTTGCGGATTGTATTTTTTATCATAAAACCCCAATGGTTGTATAGATTATGTATAGATCATGTATTGCTTTTGTGCAATTGACTGCGCCCGCAGATTGCGCCCAGCTAAATGGTGGCCACGATTCCTAAAGCCCGACAGGCTGCTAGCAAGGATGGGTTTCATCCACCACGCTTGCATCATCTCTCTGTGCGTTATCTACGCGGGGTGCTTGTGTTTGGGTGCAATGTTTTGGAAATGAAAAATCCCCGCTAAGGCAATGCCTGCGGGGATGATGCATTCAATGAGATGACTGAGGCCGAATTGAGCCTCAGTGGGGTGCCGTATTAGCCGTTACGCTTTTCGATCATTTGATGAATGAGCGGGGTTAGGATCAAATCCATGGCGTAGCTCATTTTGCCACCGGGTACCACGATGGTGTTGTAACGCGACATGAATGATCCGGGAATCATCGAGAGCAGGAAAGGGAAGTCTGCACCTGCTTTTGCCGGATGGCTGAAATGGATGATAACCAAGCTTTCATCGGGCGTTGGAATATCGCGCGTAATGAATGGGTTTGAGGTATCGACCGTTGGTACACGCTGGAAGTTAATATCCGTGCGTGAGAATTGCGGGGTAATGTGGTTGATGTAATCGGGCATGCGGCGCAGGATGGTATCTACCGTGGCTTCAGCCGAGTAGCCACGCTCGGCGTTATCACGGAAGATTTTTTGAATCCATTCCAAATTCACAATCGGTACCACGCCGACCCCTAAATCGACATGGGCTGAGGCATCCACGGAATCGGTTTTCACTAAGCCATGCAAGCCTTCGTAGAATAATAAATCGGTGCCACTGGGGATGTCTTCCCACGGGGTAAATTCGCCCGGTTTAAGGTTGGTGTTTAAGCGGGCATTATGTTCGAGCGCTTCTTGATCGCTGTGAATGTAGTAGCGCTTTTTGCCGGTGCCAGATTCGCCATAAGTTTTAAATAACTCGCCCAATTTATCAAAATGGTTGGCTTCGGGGCCAAAATGCGAAAACGAGAAATTACCCGCCGCTTCCGATTTTTTGACGGCTTCGCGAAACTCCATGCGCGATAAGCTGTGAAAGCTATCGCCTTCAATCACCACGGGGGTTAAGTTTTCACGGCGGAAAACTTGCTCGAAGGCGCGCTTAACGGTGGTGGTGCCGGCGCCGGATGAACCGGTAACGGCAACGACGGGATGCTTAACGGACATAGTTGCTCCTAAACTCAAAGACAAAAAAGAATCACATGGGATCATGTCTCGCTGGGGCGGCGAGGGCTGATCCAATGCGACTAACTGATGACAGACCCTTAGTATTGCGATATTAGGCGTTTATAAGCGGTCGGACAAGCCAAACTAACGCAAAATTTTGCAACATGGCGCAATTGACCGGGGCGGTTTCGCGCTTAGGGCGCTGCGCGTCGATAGCGTAAATCAAATACGGCGTGGCTGAGGCGAATGCCGCGACGCTCAAATTTGGTTTCTGGCCGCCAAGTCGGGCGTGCGGCCTCGCCTGTGCCTGAATGCTCTGCGATAAAGGCCGGGTGCGCGTCTAGCACGGCGCGCATGTGTTCAGCATAGGGCGCCCAATCGGTGGCGCAATGCCACAAGCCTGCTGGTTTTAATTTGCGGGCGATAAGATCGGCAAAGGGTGTTTGGACAATACGGCGCTTGTGATGCCGCGCTTTATGCCATGGGTCGGGAAAATACAGCAAGAGGCGATCTAGGCTGTTGTCTTGGATGCGTTGCTGCAAGAACGGTACGGCGTCTTCCGCCACGATGCGGATATTGGTTAGCCCTAAACGTTCCATGCCGAGCACGAGTTGCCCCACGCCGGGCCTGTGCACTTCTATGCCGATAAAATCTTGTTCTGGCGCGGTTGCCGCCATGGCGAGCAAACTTTCACCATTGCCAAAACCGATTTCGAGTGTGCAGGGCGCAGCGCGGCCAAATACTTGAGTTAAATCCAGTAACGCCCCTTGGCCAGCCAATTCAACAGCGGGCAGTTGCTCGTTAATCGCGCGGGTTTGCGCGCCGGTGAGCCGCCCTTCTCGGCGAATAAACGAGCGAATTGGCCTGTGCACGGGGTCTGGTCGTGCATTTGCCGTAGGCGCCGCTGGGCTCTCGAGGGTGGTGTTGGATACAAGTGGATTGGTTGGGGGCTGATCGGTCATGAATGTGCTCAGAAAAAAAGGCCATCAAGGGGAGAAGACGCGCTCGCAAAGCGTTTGCGCGGCATTCGTCCGGCCAAAAAGGCTTCTCGTCCCGCTTCAACGGCTTTTTTCATGGCGCAGGCCATGAGCACGGGGTTCTTAGCGGCGGCAATGGCGGTGTTCATTAACACGCCATCGCAGCCCAGTTCCATCGCAATGGCGGCATCGGAGGCGGTGCCGACGCCCGCATCTACGATAATAGGTACGTTGGCATTTTCGATAATGGTGAGGAGGTTGTATTTATTTTGAATGCCTAAGCCAGAGCCAATGGGGGCGGCTAAGGGCATAACGGCCACGCAGCCAATTTCTTCAAGGCGCCGGCAGATAATGGGGTCATCTGAGGTGTACACCATCACCTCAAAACCATCGGCCACTAAAATTTCAGCCGCTTTGAGGGTGGCCGTCACATCGGGGTAGAGGGTTTTGGCATCGCCCAAAACCTCTAATTTTACAAGATTGTGACCATCCAGCAGCTCGCGCGCCAGTTTGCAGGTACGCACGGCATCCTCGCTTGTGTAGCAGCCGGCGGTATTGGGCAAAATGGTGTAGCGATCCGGCGTTAAAATGTCGAGTAAGTTCGGCTCACCGGGGTTTTGTCCAATATTGCTGCGCCGAATCGCTACGGTAACGATTTGGGCGCCTGCGGCTTCGGATGCGGCTTGGGTTTCTGCCATATCTTTAAATTTGCCGGTGCCGGTGAGCAGACGGGAATGAAATTGACGGCTGCCGATGGTTAGGATGTCGAGGGGTGTTGTCATACTTAAAATTCTCAAGCAATAAATGAAGTTAATCGCGGGGCAACCTTACGCCCTCGCTATATTTTATTCAACCTAGCAGCCTGTCGGACTTTAGGGAAATCGACTGCAAATCCATCTGAACGGTGCCTATTTCACCGCTTTTTTGGGCAATAGAACCG
>DZCK01000151.1 GCA_022730245.1 Halothiobacillus neapolitanus | reverse complement strand
GCGACTCATCCCTCAAAAGTCCGTCTCGGCCACGAAGGATTTAATCAGAGGTTCCTTAGATATAATCATCTTGAAATTCGGTTAACCACCCATGATGCCAAGGCTTTGACCGATAAGGATTACCACCTCGCCCGCGAGATTGATCGTTTACTGGCCGACCCCCACTAACCCCGCCCCTTTGACCCGCACGGATGTTTCGATATGACCAATCTGCACTCCACGGAGCCTAAAATCGCTGAAAAGCCCGCCGAACTTGCCGGCATGATCCGCGATATTCGGGAAATGATGGCGCGCAATCGACTGGTCGAAGGGCTGGTGGATCGCTCAAGCGAAGCCAATCACGCGTTGGTTGAACGAATTGTTCATAAACAAAACCTGACCCGGCTCGCGCAGAAAATCGAACAGCTTCATCCGGCGGATATTGCACTCATTTTAGAAGCCTTACCGGTTGATGAACGCATGGCCATTTGGTCGCTGGTGCATGCCGATCAAGATGGTGAAGTGCTGCTTGAGGTATCCGATGCGGTACGCATGAGCTTGCTCGCGGCGATGGATCGCGAGGAGATGCTCAACGCCGCCAATACGCTGGATACCGATGAGTTGGCTGATCTGGCGCCCGATTTCCCCGCTCAGGTGATGCAAGAGGTTTTTACCACCCTGCCCTTGGCTGAGCGCGAACGCCTGCGCTTTGCGCTGTCTTATGCTGAAGACACCGTGGGTGCGCTCATGGATTTTGATTTAGTCACCGTGCGTGCCGATGTGCGCATTGAGGTCGTGCTGCGCTATTTACGCCGCATGGAAGATCTCCCCGATCACACCGATAAACTCTTTGTGGTGGATCGAGAAAGCGGCTTTGTTGGGGTGATTTACCTTAAAAACTTGCTGTTAAGTGATCCCACGCTCGCGGTGCATGATGCCATGGCCAAAGAAGTGGTTCGCTTTCATCCAGAAGATAAAGCGCGCACCACCGCCGATGCGTTCGAACGCTACGATCTTGTGAGCGCGCCGGTTGTCGATGATCATAATCAGCTTATTGGCCGAGTCACCATCAACGCCGTGGTTGATTTTATCCGCGAAGCCCGCGATGAAGAACGCTTATCTCAAGTGGGCTTGCGCGAAGAGGAAGACATTTTTGCGCCCATCGCGCGCAGTGTTAAAAACCGCAGCCCGTGGCTTGCCGTGAATTTGGTTACCGCACTGATTGCCTCCCGCGTGATTGGCCTGTTTGATGGCGCCATTGAGCAACTCGTGGCATTGGCCGCCCTAATGCCAATTGTGGCGGGCATGGGCGGCAATGTGGGCAACCAAACCATCACCATGATTGTGCGTGAGCTCGCCTTTCGCACCCTCGATAACCGCGATATTCGCCTGCTCTACAGCAAAGAGCTGCGCATCGCACTCATTAACGGCATCATTTGGGGCAGCTCGCTAGGTTTAATTACTTATCTGCTCTACCATGATTCGGCTTTATCGCTGGTTATGGCCTCAGCGGTTAGTTTGAATTTTTTAACGGCGGCTTTTTTTGGGGTCACCATCCCCGTAGCCCGCATGAAACTTGGGCGCGACCCGGCTTTAGGTAGCTCGGTTTTAATTACCGCCATCACCGATTCTGGCGGGTTTTTTATCTTTTTAGGATTAGCCACCGTGTTTTTAATAAACTAACCCCCGCATGAAATCTCGCCTGACCGATCGCCAAAAAAATCAAATAGCCCGCCGCAACGAAGCCCCAGACCAGCATCTGGAAACGGGTATCGTCATCACCCATCACGGCACCGAACTCATTATCGAAACCAAAGAGGGCCGGCTGCTGCGCGCCACCGCTCGGCGCACCTTGGGCGCACTCACCACCGGCGATAAAATCGGCTGGCGCACGGGCAAAGATCAGCGAGAAATTATCGAGCACCTCTACCCGCGCACCAATACCCTGATTCGCCCCGACACCCACGGCAAATTGCGGCTCATGGCGGCCAATATTGATCAAGTCCTGATCGTCGTGGCGCCCGTGCCGTGGATGAACCCCAATATTGTGGAGCAAGCGATTGTCGCCACGTTGGATTTACCCGCCACGCCACTCATTGTGCTCAATAAAATTGACGATTTAGGTTCGATTGATCCACAAACCCAAGCACAAATCGAAGCCATATTATGTCTTTGGCAAGCACAAGATATTGATATTATTAAAGTAAGCGCCCACACCGGCGAAGGCATAGAAGCCTTGCGATTAAAGCTTGCCAACCAAATTTCCATGATGATTGGCTTATCGGGCGTGGGCAAAACCTCGCTCGCCCGCAGCATTACCTCGCAGGCATCCACGGCGGCCATCAAAGCCCTCTCCGCGCATAGCCAAGAAGGCCAACACACCACCCGCCACAGCACCTTATTTAGGCTCGATAGCCTGGAAGGTGGCCTAATCGACGCGCCCGGCGTTCGGGATTTTGCCGTTGCCGCGCGCAACGTTATGGCCATTAATCGCGCGTACCCAGATATTCTTAAAGTCGCTCAACATTGCCGCTTTAATAACTGTAGCCACGAGCAAGAACCCAACTGCGCCGTATTAATGGCCGTAGCCAGCGGCGCGTTGAATGCCCGTCGCTTTGAAAACTACCAAAGCCTAAAAAATGACCGCCAAGGCAGCCCCCACGGCACTTAAAGCCACGTAAGGCACACCTAATCAACCGGGCGGCCAGTGCATCTGCCGCCCCCCAAGCAAATGCAAATGCAGGTGATACACCTCCTGCCCGCCCGCCGCATTACAGTTAAACACGGTGCGATAGCCCGCCTCACTAATGCCTTCTTCTGCAGCCAACTGTGCGGCCACCAAAAAAAGTTCACCAATTAAGGGGGCATCACTTGGGGTTATGTCGTTCACGGTGGCAATCACTTGCTTTGGGATAATCAAAATATGCACAGGTGCTTGCGGATTAATATCCCGAAACGCCAAAATTCGCTCATTTTCAAACACAATCGTTGCAGGGATTTCTCGGCGAATAATGCGAGAAAAAAGTGTTTCACTCATAGCGACTCCTGATTATTAAATAAGCCACATTATCATCGCACAAACCCTGCACCGAGCAGGATCATACGCCCGTTAAAAGCCGTTCAGGCAGCACTTTTTATTTAAATTCGTGCTAAGTTGTTAGCAAGCTAACAATAAATCCAAGCACTATAAATCCTGCTGATATATCCCAAAACCTCTTATTGGAACTGTGAAGCGCATGCCCTCATTCACCGCAAAAAATACCCGCAAGAAACCCAAGCACGTCCGGCCAACGCTCGGCTGACCCGCATTTTTTGGCTACTCAGTTGCCTCGCGATCGCACTAACCCCGGCCAAAGCAGAAACGCCGCCTGCGAAAAAATGCCAGCGCCGATTGTACCCATAGCCCAAGTCAAATCGGCTGATGTC
>DZCK01000150.1 GCA_022730245.1 Halothiobacillus neapolitanus | reverse complement strand
TTATCAATTAAATCTTGCTCTTGCGCTAGTAAAGCGACTCGCTCTTGGTTGGTCTGGGGCTTGCTGTGATTAACAGCCGCTAATTTTTTATTCACTTCAAGTAATTTCGTTAAATCTTGAGCCACGGCATCCAAATGTTTATTGATGGAATGATCCAGATGCATCGCCGCAGCAGCGTCCTGCGGATCATGCTGCAAGGCAAGCTGGACTTGAATCACGATGCGATTGATCTCACGAATAGAATCGGCAGACCATTCAGCGGGTTGCATACGCAAATTAAAATTTTGCTCCGCCCGATCTTGCGCCTTGTTCTCGCTGTACAGGCCATAAAACCCAAGCACAAGCAGGATCACAATTGAAATGGCAGACAGTAGAAATAATTTGGCTTTAATCGTCATGATGGCTTCCTGTGATCGATGCAATTGAATGCGTAAATAGCGGGCAGCGCTTCGGCTTAACCCATGGGGTTTTTCGGTTATCGGCCAAGCGACGGCAAACTTAAGCCAAGCATCAATAAAATGCAATGGTGGCTCGGGGAATTGGCTCGGGTAATTGGCTCGAATAATTAGCTTGGGTAATTGCCTCGGGGGATGCGCGCGGGCTCGCCCTACCTCCGCCGTATATTTGCACAAACTTTAGGCATGCAACGGGCGAGAATGCACCACTCAGCGGCATAACCAGTTATGCACAAAAACTGTGGATAACCTTGGGTGTAACTTATTCCGAGCTTTGCCCAATCAAGCGTTTACGGGGTTTGATTAAAATTTAACCAGCGCTTTGCTTTTAAAAAATAATCAATAAAAACAATTGGTTATAATAAAAACCATTCTAAGCCACTGATCTTAAACAGGTGAAAAGCCAAGGCGCCAATTAAGGGGTAACTTTGTGCATAGTTTTTTGAAGTCAAGCAGAAAAGTTTTAAAAAAACGGCTTTTTCTGCTTGCTAATTGGCTTTATTCAGCCGATCAAGGCTTTGCGCCAATTAACTCAATCGCATAGCCATCGGGATCGGCCACAAAAGCAATAATGGTGGTGCCGGCATTCATGGGGCCCGCTTCGCGTAGAATTTTGCCGCCCTGGGCTTTAATGGCCGCGGTGGCTTCATACACATCCGGCACTTCAAGCGCGATATGGCCATAGCCGGTGCCGATCTCATAGCTGTGATCGCCCCAGTTGTGGGTTAACTCCAGCACGGTATGCTCGCTTTCATCGCCGAAGCCTACAAACGCTAAAGTGAACTCACCGGCGGGGTAATCTTTTTGCCGCAGCAATGTCATGCCCAGCACTTGGGTATAAAACGCAATCGAGGTGTTTAAATCTCGAACCCTTAACATCGTGTGCAATATGCGCATAAAACATTAACTCCTATCAATAGCTCATTGAAAAATATATTAATTACGCAAAAATACTCTCGCCTCAACCCTTGTGAAGAGGGAGGAAAATAAGCTCCCTGCGCCTCTTTCAGCCCCTCCCCCTTGTGGGGAGGGGTTGGGACGGGGGTAATGTTAAACGCAGGTGCCCAATTCACACCCCCACCCCGACCCTCCCCCATGAAGGGGGAGGGAGTGAAGACCCCCACCCCCTGCCGCCCCGCCCCCGTGAAGGGGAAGGGAGTGAAGACCCCACCCCAGCCCAGCCCAATCCGCCCACAAGGGGAGAGTGGGCTCACTTCAATTGCGGCGTAGATCCGCAACTATCGATCTAAGCCGTTTTTTAAATCACGAATGATGTCGATCGGGTCTTCAAGGCCAATCGCCAAGCGAATTAAGCCATCGCTGATACCCGCATCTGCGCGTTGCTGGGGGGTTAGCCTGCCGTGCGTTGTGGTGGCGGGATGGGTTATCGTGGTTTTGGCATCACCTAAATTGGCGGTAATCGAGATCATTTGTGTGGCGTTAATAATGCGCCAAGCCGCGGCCTTACCGCCGACCACTTCAAACGACACGATGGCGCCGGGCCCCGATTGCTGCTTGGCGATAATGTCGGCCTGCGGATGGCTTGCCAGCCCCGGGAAATTTACCTGTGTGACTTGCGGGTGGTTCACTAAAAATTGCGCTACTTGGGTTGCATGATCGCAATGCGCGTGCATACGCAAGGCCAGTGTTTCGAGCCCTTTGGCGAATATCCACGCATTAAAGGGCGCCATGGTAGGCCCGCAGGTGCGAAGAAACCCGCGCACTTCTTCGCCCACCTGGGTTTTGTTACCCACCACGGCGCCGCCGATCGCCCGCCCTTGGCCGTCTAAATATTTGGTGGCGGAATGAATCACAATATCGGCACCTAAGGCTAGGGGCTGTTGCAAAATGGGGGTGCAAAAGCAGTTATCGACAATTAAGCCCGCGCCGTGGGCATGGGCTAAATCGGCCAGCCGCGCAATATCGACCACTTCACAGAGCGGATTTGAGGGGCTTTCAACGAACACCCAGCGTGTTAAATCGGTAATGGCCGCTTCCCACTGCGCCCAATCGGTTAAATCAACCCAAGTGACTTTTAAGCCAAATTTAGCCAGATATTTGTTGAACAACACGCTGGTGGTGCCAAACACTTGCCGCGCCACCACGACTTCATCACCCGCAGAACATAAGGCCATAAAGGTGCTTAAAATGGCCGCCATGCCAGAGCCTGTGGCCACGCAAGCCTCGCCCCCTTCAAGTGCGGCAAGACGATCTTCAAACACTTTGGTGGTGGGGTTCGTAAAGCGGGCGTAGATATTGCCGGGCTCTGCGCCTGAAAAACGGGCGGCGGCATGCTCGGCCGATTCAAACACAAAGCTTGAGGTGGTGAATATCGGTTCGCTGTGTTCGCCTTCATTGGTGGGGTGGTGCCCTACGCGTATGGCTCGGGTTTTGGGCTGCCAGTTGGGGTCTTCTTGTCGGCTCATGGGGGGCTCCTGGTCATTAGGCGGGCTTAATGAATTGATGGCGCTGGCTCAAATTTAAAATAGCGGTTAGCAAGCGTGTCAAAGGCGGTGATTAAGGCGAGTAGCTCGGCGGTATCATTCGTGTTGAGTTCAGCGAACCGATATTCCGCCAAAGGCGCGATTCTGCACGGCGCAGATAAGGGTTTATTTTGCATGAGAGTATCGCGCATGCGAGGCAAAAAAACCCATTGCAACCACGCATGAAACTCAAGGGTATCAAAACAAAACGGCTCAACGCTGGCCAACGCCTGCGGGCTGGGCTGATCGGTTGCAAGCTTGGCTGCCATCAGTGCCGTTTCAATCTGAATTAAAGCCGCCAGCAAGCAGGCTTGGGTCGGCGCTGACTCATGCATAACCGCATCGCTCATTAGGGAACCTCTGATTAAATCCTTCGTGGCCGAGACGGACTTTTGAGGGATGAGTCGCAAGGCGCGGTACGAAACGAATGGTTATTCCATTCGTAAGTGCCGCAACACAGCGAATCGCCCTCAAAAGACCGTCCCGAAGGGTTGCTGCCC
>DZCK01000149.1 GCA_022730245.1 Halothiobacillus neapolitanus | reverse complement strand
GCAGCGCCCAAACATAGCCATCAGCGGTATATTCGTGAATGATCTCTATTAGATTGCTGCGCCAATAAAGCTCGCGGCAAATAATTTCGGCGCACTATTTGCTTTATGATAAGCAAAATTTATTTTAGGCACCTTTCATGAACGCACGCATTCAACTCGATTCGGATGGTCAGCATGTCGCCACTTGTGACAATTTCACGGTGCGCTCGGCATTCCAGCCCATTATTAGCGTGGCACACCAACGCATTGTGGGCTACGAGGGCTTGGCGCGCGTATGGGATCACGCTGGGCAGGCCATAGCGCCTTCAACCTTATTTAGTTCAGCGCAAGATATTGAATCTTTGGTTAATTTAGATCGCATGTGTCGTGAACTGCACCTGCAAAATTTTGCCCGCGCGAAGCTTAATCCCCGCTGGATTTTTATTAATGTGCACCCTTTAGTTGCCCTGCACGGCCACGAATTTGGGCCTTTTTTTGCACAAATTTTAGAGCGGATGCACATTGAAGGCTGGCAGGTTGTGGTTGAAATTGTCGAAGCGGAACTCAACGACGACACTCAGCTCATTGATGCAATCAATTTATATCGCTCGCTCGGCTGTTTGGTTGCATTGGATGATTTTGGCGTGGGTGGCTCTCAGTTCACCCGGCTTTGGCGCATTGAGGCCGATATCGTCAAACTCGATCGCAGCCTCATTGTCGAAGCAGAAAAATCGCAACGCGCGCAGCGCACCTTGCCCTCGCTCGTGGCGATGATTCACGAAGCGGGCAGCCTTGTACTGCAAGAGGGTATAGAAACACCGCTTCAACTCAGCATTGCACTCAATTCGGGCGTGGATTTGCTCCAAGGCTTTGGTTTGGCACGCCCTGCCTTACTCAATCAAGTGGAATCCTTCGATCGAGGCTTTTTAAGCCAAGGCTTAACGACAACCTCGCTTGAAGTAGACCGAGCCAATCACAACCTGCATCAACAAATTCAATCGGTTACCGAGCGCTTTGAAGACATGCTGGTTGCCATCGAGCGCAATGTACCGCTGGCCATCGCCGCCAAAGCCCTGCTCTCGATGCATCTCGTCGCCCGGGTGTTTGTGCTCGATGGCGATGGCTGCCAGCAGGCAGAAACCGTCCATGGTGCCTTTGCGCCGACCTCCATTCAAAACCGCTTTCGCCCGCTTGCTCATGCCGAGGGTGCCAGCTGGGCCAAACGCCCCTATTTTCGCCGCGCCATGATTGAACCGGGCATGGTGCAAATCAGCCGCCCCTATCTTTCTGTCGCAGGGGGGAATTTGTGCCGCACCTTATCGTATTGCCGCGCCCATGCGCCCCATCACGGCATTAAAGTTGTGTGCTGCGATATCAATTGGTCCGATATTTAAATCCCCAAAACAGCCTCGCCCAAAGCGCATCAGCGTTATTAATGCGCTGTATTATGTTCGCACCCAACACGCAGGCTGCCTGTTAAGATAAGACCAGATCAATTCGTGCGTTATTTAAGGACGATAACGCAAGTGATTGTTCATGAAGAAATAAAAAATCACATTTTTTGATTTCCGCCCTCTGAAAATTCTGGGATGGAATTATTCAGAGCTTCCTTGAGGCAGGCAACATTGGTTCATTTACCCTTCTCTTCTAATACGCCCGTGACGCGGATTGGCATTACCGGCTTATCTCAAGCAGGCAAATCCACCCTCATTACCACACTCATTAACCATCTGGAAAATATCCGGCGCGGTGCCTTGGCCAAGCAAGCCACCCTCAGTGGGCTAACCCACGGCCACTGGCTGCGCGATGCCACACCCGCGTTCGATTACGATGCCGGCTTGCATGCTTTAACCAACAGCCCGCCCCACTGGCCCAACTCCACCACCGATTGGTCGGTTGCCCGCATTGAGCTTACCTATGATCGACCGTGGTATTCACCCAAACCCCGCCGCCGGATGATAGAACTGCTCGATTATCCCGGGGAATGGCTGCTCGATTTATGTTTACTCGAATGGGATTACCCCGCCTTTTGCGCCCACGTTTGGTCTTGGTGTAGCCAACCCCCTCGATCAGACATTGCCGCCGATTTAATTCAAGCGCTGGCTGCCATCGATCCGCAAGCCCCCGTGGATGAAGCTTATTTACTGGAATTACAGCAGCGATGGGCCGCATTTTTGGCCGATAGCCGATTGCCGCCCTACCAATTAAGCCGAAATTTACCCGGGCGTTTTTTGCTAAATGGCGCGCACTATCGGCCAGAAACACAGCCATTCATCCCCTTATTTGCATTAAATTTGAGCGGCGGTCACTCAGCCCCCAAATTCCCTGCGCACTCTTGGGGTGCCGTGTGTGCGCAAAATTACCTCAGCTATCGCGATTACGAGGCAAAACCGTTTTTTAGCCGCCATTTTCAATCGCTCGATGCCCAAGTGATATTAATTGATTTGCTCGGCGCCATGACGGCCGGCTCAGAGGCACTCAAAGACATGCGCGGCGCCTTAGACTGCGTATTAAAACCATTCACTTACGGCACCGATCACTGGTTGGGGCGGTTATTTCGGCGCAAAATTCGCCGGGTTGCCGTGTGTGCCACCAAAATGGATCACCTGCTGCCGGAAGATCAAAAACGGCTGCAATCTTTAGCCGAATCGTATTTATATGACACCGTGCAACGCTTAGCCGCCGAGTCGATCGAGCTTAAAGTCATGGCCATTGCCGCAGTACAAGCCGCGCGAATACAAACAGAAGCTAATGGCGAGCAAAGCCTGATTGGCCGAGATAAACGCAGCGGCCAAGCCGTGCAATTCACCCCGCCTTCCCTGCCGCAAACCATGCCGCATAATTTAAATCTGAAAATTGGCGATTTACCGCAATTAGCCCCGCCCCCGGGCCTTGACCGCGCACAAACATTCCCTGGGCGGCGCATCGATCAACTCTTAGCTTTTTTGCTGGCCGATTAATTCCACAAGGCAGATTGTATGAACCCTCCATCCCCACCCGAGCAGATATTACGCACGGTCATTCACGCCACAGGCGATCAGGTGCCGCCTATTGATGCCGAACAAATTTTGCAAGATCAAACCATCGAAGCCGAACCCGAACCGCTTTTACCCGCCGCACACAGCCACGGGTTTACCCGCCTTGTCACCACGGCGCTGCTCATTTGGCTCATTGTGATTTGGTCACAAGCCGTGGCATGGGGCTGGGCGTTAAACACCGTCATTGGCCTTATTCTGCTGGTGGCTGGGCTGGCAATTTTCGGCGGATTTTTATGGCTGGGCTGGCAAGCCAGGCGCGCTCGATACAAACTCGATGCCATTGCAGATATTCAAGCGCAATTTATTCAAGCCAAAAAACCCCATGCAGCCCAAACGGGCGTGCTCAATTTAACGCGTCGCATCAACGAGTTAATGCGGAAAAACCCGCAGCAAGCGCCTCTATTGCACGCGTTGAGCGCCGTAGATGAAAGCTGG
>DZCK01000148.1 GCA_022730245.1 Halothiobacillus neapolitanus | reverse complement strand
CGCCGCCATAACTAAAGCCTGCAAACACAGCTTGCCCGCGTGATTGCAGCCGACCGGTAAATTGTTGATGAATCACCGCAATACCCACGGCGTGGGTCAGACCAAAGCTGGCCGCATGTAAAACCTGCGCGAACAAAATCCACCCCAATGAATCGATTTGTGTGCCGATTAAAACCCACCGCAACGCCATCAAACCCAAGGCGATGGCGAACAAATGGGTATACGAATAACGATGTAAGAATCGGGGCAAGACGAAAAATAAAATAATTTCTGCCACCACCCCGAGCGCCCATAACAAGCCGATGGCGCCTGAACTGTAGCCTTGCTCAGCGAGATACACACTAAAAAAAGCGTAATAAACCCCATGCGCCACATTCACTAAAAACTGCATCACCAAAAAGCCTATTAAGGCGGGATTTTGCAATTTTTGCCAGAAACGGGGCCGAGATTCAGCCGAAACCAATAAGACAAGATCAGGCGATGGCTGCGCGATAGGTTCTTGCAACCGCTGCAAGAGCAGCCACAAACCCAGCAAGGCCAGCATAAGCAAACTGGCAATCCAAACCGATTGAGCAGCGGGCGTTAACCCATTGATAATAAAACCCAAACCCACCGAGGAGACAATAAACCCAATCGAACCCCAAGCACGCAACGAGGAATACACTTGCGAGCGCCCAGCCACTAATCGCAAAGTCAGCACATCCAGCTGCGAGAGCAAAGGCTGCCACGCCAAACCAAACAACCCCAGTGTTACCAGCCAAAAACCGAAAGGGGCTTGGGTTAATTTCAATACAAAAACAACTGAAAACAGAACGATAGAAACAACCGCCATCAGCCGCAAGGCCGGTAAAATACGGTTGTGATGATCCACCCACCAACCCAATAGCGGCGGCCCAATCACTTTAGAAGCCATCACCGCTGCCAGCAAAAACCCCACTTCTTGGGGGCTAAAGCCTTGAGCCATCAAAAACGGGCTGAAATAGGGCAAAAAAATCCCAAAGCCTAAAAAATAGACAAACAACGTGAGCCGCATCACGTGTTCATTACGTGCTTGCGTGCCCGGTTGATTGCTTGGCATCACGGGCATCCGATCATGCGGGCTGAACCTGCGCGGGAATAACTGGTGTGGCGCAAACCACATCGCCGCATTGCCCCCGGTGGCGCAAAGCATGGTCGATCAGTGTTAAGGCGAGCATCGCCTCAGCAATGGGTGTGGCACGAATACCGACGCAGGGATCATGCCGCCCCGTCGTAACCACTTGGGCAGGCACGCCGCTAATATCCACACTGTGCCCCGCCAAACGAATGCTTGAGGTGGGCTTTAAAGCGATATGCGCCACAATATCTTGGCCACTCGAAATGCCGCCGAGCACACCACCGGCATGGTTACTCAAAAAGCCTTCGGGGGTTATTTCATCGCGAAACTCGGTGCCGAGCGCGGCGACACAGTCAAAGCCAGAGCCTATTTCAACCCCTTTAACCGCATTAATGCTCATTAAGCCATGCGCTATTTCGGCATCAAGGCGATCAAATACCGGTTCACCCCAGCCTGGCGGGCAGCCCGTGGCCACAACCGATACCCGCGCACCCACCGAATCACCCGATTGACGCAACTCATCCATAAAAGTTTCTAACTCAGGCACTTGCGATGCATCAGGCCAAAAAAACGGGTTTTGTTCAACCACCGACCAATCAAACCCCCGATGTTTGATCGAACCGATTTGCGATAAATAGCCGCGCACTTGCACGCCATAGGTTTCAAACAGCCATTTTTTAGCAATCGCACCGGCCGCCACCCGCATAGCGGTCTCGCGGGCTGATGAGCGCCCACCGCCACGATAATCACGAATGCCGTATTTTTGTAAATAGGTGTAATCGGCATGGCCGGGGCGAAACTGATCGGCAATTTTGCCGTAATCTTTCGAGCGCTGATCGGTGTTTTCAATGACCAAACCAATCGGCGTGCCGGTGGTTTTACCTTCGAACACGCCGGATAAAATTTTCACCTCATCCTGCTCGCGCCGCTGGGTGGTGTGGCGCGAAGTGCCGGGTTTGCGGCGATCTAAATCCTGTTGTAAATCCGCTTCGCACAAAGCCATTCCTGGCGGGCAGCCATCAATAATGGCGCCCAAAGCCAAACCATGAGATTCACCAAACGTGGTAACGGTAAACAGTTTGCCGAACGTGTTGCCTGCCATAATGAGATACTTCTTGTGCGGGAATAAGATTGGAAAAATAAACAGTGCCCAGCGGCTTTAAGGCAATCGGCCTCAAAAACCGCGCCAACAGTGGCATCATTATACGCATCCACGCGCCCAATAACTGCCACCCTAAATTCAAAAGCACCATGTCGAACGATGTTATTAATCAGTTATTCCACCACGCCCAACACACACCAACGCGGATTGCTTTGCGCTGGGGCAAGCGTGCCTTAAGTTACGCTGAACTTGCGGCATCGGTTGAAAAAACAGCGCACTATTTGCATGCGCAAGGCTTAAAGCCAGGTCAGCCTTTAGTGATTTGGGCAAACAAACGCATCGAAACGGTGATAGTGATGCTCGCAGCTTGGCTGGCAGGCTTAATCATTGTGCCGCTGCACCCCGCGCTGCGGGCGGGTCAGTTGCGATCTATTTTTGATCGCGCCAAAGCCCAAGGCCTTGTGGTGGATGCGCCCCACGCACACGCGTTAGGATTCGCTGATTACCATCCCACCCACTGGGGCTACAGCCCAACGCCCGAGGGCTCTTTTAAGCCCTTGCCTTTTGATGCGCCTGAGATAAACACCCCCAATCACTCGCGGCAAGCCCACCCCTTACCCTGCCTTGGCACTGCGGTGGCGGCCTTCATGTTTACCTCAGGCAGCACCGGCCAACCCAAGGGCGTGATGGTAACCCACCACAATTTTAATGCCGGCGCGGCAGCGGTTAGCCAGTATTTGGGTTTAACCGCTTTGGATGAGTTATTGGCCGTTCTGCCGCTTTCGTTTGATTATGGCTTATCACAAATCACCACGGCCATGCTCGTGGGGGCCGGCATTACCTTGCAGGATTATCTGCTGCCGAATGATTTAAAAAACCCATTAATTTACGGCGGCATCACCGTGTTAGCCGGCACGCCGGGTTTGCTCATCCCGCTTTCGCAAGCAACGTGGTTTAGCCATGCCTCGGCACTCCGGTGTATCACCAACTCGGGCGGCAAACTCCCTGTGGCCTGTGTGCGGGCATTACGGGCGGCAAAACCAACCGCCCAACTGTTTTTAATGTATGGCTTAACCGAAGCATTTCGCGCCAGTTTTCTTGATCCGGCTGAAGTGGACGCCCACCCCGATTCCATTGGCCGCGCATTTGCGGCCAGCGTGCTGGGGCTGGTTGATGATAATGGCAAGCTCGTACCCGATGGGGATGAAGGCGCGGGGGGGTTGGTGCAAGGCGGCTCACTGGTCACCGCCGGTTATTTTAATGACCCGGC